>JABAYK010000194.1:7020-38790 GCA_018609045.1 Flavobacteriales bacterium | reverse complement strand
CCATTCCGCCTTGTAATACTGTAATATCTGCTCCTAATTCGGCCAATTTGCCATTAATGATAAAAAACCCTGCAAAGCCATACAAACCTTGGGTTCCTGGTAAAGCACTTAATAACATGTAGCTACCAAAAGCTTCTTCATTTTTCTTTAGTGCTCCTAAGGTTGCTTTTCCACCAATCGAAACGCCCATTGCGCTTCCTATTCCACTAAGGCCAATCATAAGGCCAATTCCTGTGTAAGCTAATAATACTGCTGTAATCATGAGTTTTGCATTTTAGAGTTTAATTTTTTTAAAGGGTTATATGGTTCGCCGCCACCTTCAAATCCGGCGTTTTTATAAAATTCAACAAAAGTTAATCGCATGGGGTGAACAAAAGCTCCCAAACTAGCAATAAAAATATTAAGGCCATGCCCAACAATTAGCATTACTACAAAAAATATGGGACCGATAATAGGGTGCGAGCCTAAAATTGATAAGGCAATATCGTTTACCACAAAACCTAAAATTGAGCCGGCTAAGCCTAAAGCAAATAATCTTATGTAAGAAAGCAAATCGCCAAAAAAACCTGTTATTCCATACAAATCCCAAAGGCCTTTACCTATGCGGATTCCAATACCTCCTTTTGGATCAGAAAAAATAATAATTAGTGAAACTCCTAACCAAGAAATGGCGGTAAGAATAGTTGTGAATCCTAAAAAATACCCACTTCCTAAACCAATTAAAAGTAAAATCCATCCAATAGGAGAAATAGCATATTGCCAACCATATTGAGTTTTTTGGTTTAAGCTTTTTATAATTAAACCAAATATTATTTGAATAGCTCCTAAAACCAACGATAAGTTAAATAACCCATCTGCAGTTAGCATAATTGGTTTTAATGAAGATAAAATTGGTATTTGTGATTCAATTAAATTAATTCCGAAAAAAGTTCCACTCAATAATCCCATAAAAATGGCAACGAACTCTAATGCCACTGCAAGTTTCCAAATGCCATTGTATTCTTTTGGAATTTTAGATTTAAAAACCAAAAGCACAATAAGCATCAACAAACCGTAACCACCATCCCCCAAACAAAGTCCAAAAAACAACAAGAAAAACGGAGCGAAAAATGGCGTTAAATCAAACTCAGCATAATTTGGAAGAGCAAATAGTTTGGCAATAGGTTCAAACCAACTCGAAAACGCATTATTTTTTAATAGTATTGGTGGAGCTTCTTTTGGTGTGGGTTTTTCTTTTTCGAAGTAAATATTGTTTTTATCAAGGACTTTTTCAAGCTCTTCATAATTTTCTTTCGGAACCCAACCTTGCAACATAATTACTTTTCCAAAAGCAAGATTTAAAGATTGGTCTATTGCGTTCTTGCTTTGAAGCGCATCTTCAATTTTTAAAAATTCTTGGGCAAAATAATTTTCAATATTGAATTTGTATTGAACTAAACCAGAAAGTATTTTTTGTTTTTGATGTTTTAAATTTTTTAACTCTTCGCTTATTTCCCCTGCCGATTTTGTAGGAAAGTCTTCGCTTTGGGCTTTAATTTTTGGAGCTTCAGTACTTGAGGAAAGTATTGAAAAATATGTTTTTCTGCCCGCATCAAAAAGTACCTCTAAGGCAAATTCTTTTTCCCAAATCTTCTCTAGTTTTCCTAAACCAACTGAATAAAGATGGAAGTAAACTCCCTTTTCTTCAATAGCCTTTAACATTTCAGGATTGTAATCTCCAAAAAATCTAATGTGAAATTCTTCCTCTTCTAATCGAGGAATTCTTTTTTCAATTTGGATTAAATCGTTGAGGTATTCATCAATTTGGCCAATATCGAAATCATCAAACTGTATGGTAGTTTCTAACTCTATTTTAGGATAAAGCCTTTCAAATAAACTTTTGGTTTGTTTTAGCGAAGCAAATAACCTTTTTAGATTTGCTTTTTCCTCATCACCATCTTTTTTAACTTGCTTAATATGCACCACACCTTGGTCTTTAAGCATGCCTAAAAAGTCATCAAAATCTTGATGAAAAGCCAAAAACTGATATTTTACCATTGGAGAAATCATACAGGAATTTTTCTAGCTTTTACCATTTTTTGAGCAGCTTTAGATAGGTTTTCTTTATCCTCTAAAAACCGTTTTATTTTCTTTAACGCATCTTCTAATTCAGGAATTTGAACCTTTTCGTAAAGGTTTACCTTTTGGGTGGTACGTTTTCTTTCACGTTCTAATATTTTTAGGGTTTGCTCTGCAACCGATAATTTGGCATTTAACTCAGCAAACTCCTTTAAGTAACTTAAAACATCGGGATACCAATGTGGGGCCTCATGCCATAAAATTTCTTTGATAGATAAACTAATTGATTTTAACTGAGGAATTTTTACGCCGGCAATTTTTTTGTGGTCAATATCTAAAGCATCAAGGTAAACTAAATCGGTTGGAAACCTTCCAATAAGCGGAAGCAGGTAATCTGCTTTTTCTTTAGATTGAAGTTGTTGGTTATTTATTGATTTAATTTTTTGTTTTTCAGCCATAACTTCTACACGCAAGGCACTTTCTTTATTCTTTAAAATAGGCAAAGCTCCCTGCCTAATTTTAAGCTGTTTGCCGAGTGCCTGCAATGCAGTTTTGTTATATTGAAACGAGAATGGCATTTAATCTACTTTGGCTTTGTAATATTTTTTGGTAAACTCGTTTTTAATTCCTAATTCTTCTTCTTTAAAGTGTTCCGAGAAGTATTCCCATGTTTCGTTTAGCATAGCATCAGTATCTAGATTTACATCTACAGCTAAAATGTTTTTAGAATAATCTTTGGCAAAGTTTAGACTTCTTGAATCGTATTCTGTTAAATCAAAACCATTTTCGAGTTTTGTTTTTGCGTTTGCTGCATCTGCAAATAATCTAATAGCAGCATTCATTACTTGAGGGTGATCTTCCCTGGTTTTTTTGCCAATTACCAATTGTTTTAACCTGCTTAAACTCCTAAATGGATCAACAATAACTTTTCCTACATCAGAATCTTGTCTTAAAAATAACTGACCCTCAGTAATGTAACCAGTATTATCTGGAATAGCATGGGTAATATCTCCTTCAGATAGTGTGGTTACAGCAATAATGGTAATAGAACCTCCATCAGGAAACTGAGCGGCTTTTTCGTAAATTTTGGCCAAATCGCTGTACAAAGAACCTGGCATTGAATCTTTTGATGGAATTTGATCCATCCTATTCGATACAATACTTAAAGCATCGGCATACAAAGTCATATCAGTAAGTAATACCAAAACACTTTGGTTTTTTTCTACTGCGAAATATTCAGCTGCAGTTAAAGCCATGTCTGGTATTAAAAGTCTTTCAACAGGAGGATTATCAGTTGTATTGATGAAACAAATGATTTTATCTAAAACTCCTTCTTCTTCAAACAAATTTTTGAAAAACAAGTAATCATCATTGGTAAGGCCCATTCCTCCCAAAATAATTTTATCGGCTTTAGCTCTAAGCGCTACAGTGGCCATAACCTCGTTGTAGGGTTGATCAGCATTGGCAAAAAATGGAATTTTTTGACCCGCAACCAAAGTGTTGTTCAAGTCTATTCCTGCAATTCCTGTGGCAATTAACTTGTAAGGTTGTTCTCTTCTTACAGGATTAATGGTTGGTCCTCCAATTTCGATGTCTTTCCCTAATGGGTTTGGTCCATCATCAATGGGTTCACCATAGGCGTTAAAAAATCTTCCAGCCAAATCATCTCCCACTTTAAGAGTAGGCGATTTACCTAAAAAAACTGTTTTAGAATCGGTAAAAATGCCTTCAGTTCCTCCAAAAACTTGAAGCGTAACTTCTGGGCCAATAATTTTTACCACCTGAGCCAACTTGCCTCCAATAAAGGCCAATTCTTCATTTCCAACTCCATCTGCATCGATAGTACAAGTTGCCTTGGTGATGTTTTTTATGTGGGTATATTGTTTTTTTAATTCCATAACTTAGGCATTTACTAATTCCGATTGGTTTTTTATGGATTCTTCTATTTGAGATTTCAAATCGTTGTATTTGTCTGATTGGTACACAGCATAATTCAATTGTTTAAAATCGTTGATGAGCTTTTTATAGAAGGAAGCAACTTCTTCAAAATTTGAAAATGGAAATTCTCTTTGGCAAACATCCAAAACAAACTCAACCATTTCAATTTGCCTTTTCATGGGCGTCATTTGGTCTACATCGTCAAACGCATCTTGCTGAAGAATTACAAAGTCAATTAATTCAGAGCGCCAAAAGTTAACGTGGTAATCGAGTGGAACTCCATCATCACCTAATATATTTATTTGGTCGTTTGCTTCAGAACCTCGTAACAAAAGGTTTTTCATTTTTTGTGCGTAGAGGTTATAATTTTCTGAAATATTTTCTTTGGCGTATTTAATAAATTCAGGATACTCTAAATATTTTGAGTAGCTCATTATTGGATCAACTGCTGGGTATCTTTTTCCGTCTGCTCTCTTTTGAGAAAGGGCATAAAAACAACGCGTTGCTTTTTTGGTAGATTCGGTTACAGGCTCTTTAAGGTTTCCACCCGCGGGAGAAACCGTACCAATAAATGTAATTGAACCTTGACTCCCATTTTCTAACTCCACTGTTCCTGCGCGAGCATAAAAATTAGAAATTACAGCTGATAAATCCATAGGAAAAGCATCTGGGCCAGGTAAGTCTTCGAGCCTGTTACTCATTTCTCTTAAAGCTTGCGCCCAACGCGATGTTGAATCTGCAAGTAACAATACTTTTAAACCCATTTGTCGATAATACTCACCAATTGTCATGGCAGTATAAACTGAAGCTTCCCTAGCTGCAACAGGCATGTTAGATGTGTTGGCAATAATTACCGTACGCTCCATTAATTTCTTGCCTGTTCTGGGATCTTCTAGGGTTGGAAATTCCTCAAAAATTTCCACAACCTCATTGGCTCTTTCACCACAAGCTGCCACTATTACCACATCTGCCGAAGCTTGTTTGGAAATGGCATGCTGAAGCACAGTTTTACCGCAACCAAAAGGTCCAGGAATAAAGCCTGTTCCGCCCTCTAAAATAGGGTGGAGGCTATCAATAGTTCTAACTCCGGTTTCTAAAATTTCGCTTGGGCGAGGTTTGTGTTTGTATAACCTCATGGGGATTTTTACAGCCCATTTTTGAGTCATAGTTACTGGAGTTGTTCCTTTTTCATTTTTTAAAGTTGCAACTTCATGAGAAGCCTTAAAATTACCTTCACCTTCAATTTTTTCAATAGTAAAGTTTCCTTCTAACCTAAAAGGAACCATTATTTTGTGTTTTAAATTATTTTCTTTTACTTCACCAAGCCAATCGCCTGCTTTTACAACATCTCCAACTTTGGCAATCGGTTTAAAGTCCCAAGTTTTATTTAAATCAATAGGGTCTGATTTAGAACCTCTTGTTAAGAAAATTCCTTCTAGAGCATCTAAATCGTTTTGAAGACCATCATAATTTTTTGAAAGAATACCTGGACCTAATTCAACTTCCAATAAACTTCCTGAAAACTCTACTTCGGTTTCCACCTTTAGTCCTCGAGTGCTATCAAAAACTTGAACGTATGCTATTTTGCCTGTAATTTTTATTACCTCGGCCATTAACTCCACGTCGGTGTGTTTTACGTAGCAAATTTCGTTTTGAGCAATTGGATTATTTACCTCAACCATTAACAAATTGGCAATAATTCCTTTTATTTTTCCGATTGTTTTCATAGGTAATATTCTTCAGTTTGGTTGATTATTTTTTCAGAAAAGGCTTCCATGTTTTTCAAGCCTAGCTCTTTGTTGTTGAGTTGCCATTTATGTAAATCGAGGTATTTGCATAACCGTGAGTAAACACCTAAAAACCCAAAAGCATCAAAAAATGAAATGTAATCGTAGTATTTCCATTTAGATTCCAATAGTTTTATTTCTCTGTCGAAAGAGTTTTTTACGTCAAAACAACTTAATGCAGCTGCAAGTTGCGGATGCTCAGCTTGTATATCGCCCATTAATAATTTATTGTAGGCAAAACGGTCAAAGTCTCCTCCTTCTATATAATGCTCGCCAACTTCGAGATTGGCAATTCTTTCAAGGTGGCTTTTGAAAAAGTTTTTAAGGCTTATTTCAAAACTTATAAATTTTGATAATCTGGAATTTGAAATATCTTTTAAAATATCATAAAATATTTGCCAATGCTGTTGCAATATTTGGGTTGGATTTAGATTTTGGTTTAAATCTTGACTGGCTTCCAAAACAAAAGGGGTGTCTTCTAAATTGCCAGTTTTTATCCATTTGGTCATTTCATCTTTTGGAACATTTCCGCCAGAAAGCCAAATTGATTTTTTTTGAATTATTGAATTGAAATTTATTAAGTCTATTTGGTAAAAGAAATGATGGGTAATAAGTAAATCATCTTCGGTTAAATATTGGTTTAGGGCAGCTTTTAAATTGGATATTTCCAAGTTTAAATTTTGCCCAGGTTTTAAATCTGGAAAACCACTTATTAACCCGTAATAGCTCATCAATTACCAATAATTTCTTTGGTTTCTAATTTTAAAAAGCTTCCAAAAAATTGAATAAAGGTTTCGTCATCAAACTTTAGTTGATAATTTTCGCCATCTGGCACAACCTCAAAACCAATTGAAATTTCTTTGCTAGGATTTATTTTTATTCCAGATTTTAAAATTGATTGTTTATCGGCATTTATGGCTTTTTGTACTTTTTCTGCTTGACTTTCGGGAAGGTTTATATTCCATGTACCTTCTGAAGTTTTTAATAATGAGCTTAAACAAGCTACTATTACCTCTTTTAAAGTATCAGGATTTTGCAACGAAGCTTTTGTAGGAGCCTCAATAATTTTCTCGGTTAAAATATTTCTAAGCTCTTGTTTAATGCTGTTGGTTGCCTTTTGAGATGCCAACTTAATTTCAGCTTCAACCTTTTTTTTATTTGTTTTGGCTTGATTTTCAGCTTCAGATATAATTCGAATTTTTTCAGATTTCGCTTCTTCTAAAATTTTTGAAGCTTCTTCTTTGGCTTGTGCAAGAATTTTAGCCGACTCCTCTTTAGCTTTTGTAATGCCTTCGGAGTATATTTTGTCGGTTAAGGCTTTAAGTTTTTCACTCATAGTAATTTATACTTTGAAATAGGCCTCAATATATAAATATGCCGACGCAAAAACAAATAAATAAAGGTTAAAAAAAGTGATTTTCGTCTCTATTTAATTTATTTCAGCAAGCATGCATCTTATGCTGCCACCACCATAATATTCAATAGTTGGTATATTAAAAGTTTCAATTTTTGAAAAAACCTCAAGCTCTTTAATTTGATTCGGTTTTAAACTATTATAAGCTGTTGAAGACATAATTAAGACAGAAAGTCCATTTACAAAAACCTCTAGCATGTTTCCTGCGAATTGATGCATTTGGTCTAAAGTAATTTCAATTATTGTTTTGTTTGTTTTTTTAAAAGATTGAATAAGTCTTTTTTTGTCGTTATTTGAAGGAATTGCCTCTAAACAAACAACCACATAATTTTGAGCTATACACATTAAAACATTGGTATGATAAATAGCGCTGCCAGGTTTTGTCTCAGCATTAATAAGTAAAAAGTTATAATTTAATAATTCGGCAACGGCTTTTAATGGGTTTAAATGTGTTCGGGGAGAGATACAAGCGTAAATCAATTTGTTTTTATGATCGAACACCATGCTGCCTGTGCCTTCTAAAAACTCATTTTTTTCTTCGAAGTAAGATAAATCAATCATTTTATTTTGATTGATTTTAGAAATTAATTCTAATCTTTTTTCAAGCCTTCTATTTTGGGCCTGCATGGGATAAATTATAGTAAAGTCATGGTGAAATGAAACCCAATTGTTTGGGAAAATGGCGTCAGGCTTTACAGGAGTTTGTGTGTCTTCAAAAAAAATAATATTAAGGCCAATTTTTTTGGCTTTTGATACTACACTTTTAAACTCCTCAACTGCTTTTTGCTGAATATTTAAATTATTTTCTTCCGATTTATTTTGAAATGAATTTGAACTTGCCGTTTGGGCATTAAAACCGAACCTTGCAGGTTTTATTAAAAGTAGCTTACTAGTTTTCATTTCTTGAATAAAAAAATTTATACAAAAAAAAGCCTATTTGAATTAACAAATAGGCTTTAAAATTAAATAACTAATTATTATTTAATATCCTGTGGTCGCATTCTGATTGTAGGGTTTAGGTTGGTAACCTTTGAAGATTCTTCATTATTAAAATACCTCATATAATTTGCCAAAACACCAAACATTCTGTTTTCCATTAATAACAAAATCATTTCTTGGTCGGGATGCTGAAAATTTGGGCCAGTTGATTTTTTGAAAATTTGTTGTGGCTCTTGTGCTTCTTTTTGGTATACTAAGCCTCCTTTTTGTGCAAAGCTAGATGCTGCGATAAGAAAGGCAAACGCTGAAGTTAAAATTACTTTTTTCATTTTGATAGGTTTTAATTGGTTTAATATTATGACGGGCTTCTTTTAAATTTTGTTACAACCCTTTTTTTTTCGAGTTGAATAAGCCATAAACGAGACCAAAACCTATAAGTTGATTAACTATTTGAAAATTAAGCAATTAAGGTAAAAATATTCTTTAAATGTTGTTCATAATCGAACATTGGTAGCAATAATTAAGTTGGTGTTTTACACAAACGGCAAAAAAAAAGCCTGCATCGGTTAACCGAGCAGGCTTTTTTTGAAAAAGTTATTGATTAAGTATTAAACTACTTTAACGTTTACTGCATTCAATCCTTTTTTTCCTTGTTGAAGTTCAAATTCAACCTCATCTCCTTCACGAATTTCATCGATTAAACCTGAAACGTGTACGAAATGTTCTTTGTTTGTTCCGTCCTCTTTAATGAAACCGAATCCTTTGGTGTCATTAAAAAATTTTACTGTGCCTTTAGCCATTGTAATAAATTAAAATAATAAAATGCGAAAGTAAGGTAATTAAGCAACCAAATAACTATTTACTTAAATATTGTTTTATCCGAGCCAACCTTCTCTGTCAAGGCTTCTATATTGAATAGCTTCTGCAATGTGGTTTGCTTCAATATTTTGTGATTGCTCTAAATCTGCTATAGTTCTTGCAACCTTTAAGATTCTTGCATAAGATCTTGCTGATAGTCCCAACCTTTCCATGGCTCTTTTTAGCATGGTAGTGCTAGTTTCATCTAGCTCACAAAAGGTTTTTATCTGTTTAGGGGGAAGTTGGGCATTGCAAAAAATATTTTCAGATTCAGCATAACGCTTGCTTTGAATTTCTCTAGCTGCGATTACCCGTTTTCTTACCTCGCTGCTCGATTCTTCTTTTCTTTTTGAGGATAACTCTTCAAATGGAACGGGGTTTACTTCAACATGTAAATCAATTCTATCTAACAATGGCCCCGAAATTTTATTTAAATAACGTCTAACTTCAAACTCAGAATCAGGATTATCTCCATTTGGATCATAGAAATTTCCACTTGGTGAAGGATTCATCGAGGCAACTAGCATAAAAGATGCAGGGTAGTCTACTGAAAAGCGTGCTCGTGAAATAGTAACATGTCTATCTTCTAAGGGTTGGCGAAGCACTTCTAAAACAGTTCTTGCAAACTCTGGCAATTCATCTAAAAACAAAACACCATTATGAGCCAAAGATATTTCACCAGGTTGTGGATGGCTTCCTCCACCAACCAAAGCAACATTGCTAACTGTATGGTGCGGAGATCTAAAAGGTCGAACTGTTAAAAGTGAAGTTTTAGAGCCTAGTTTGCCAGCAACCGAATGAATTTTTGTGGTTTCTAAGGCTTCATTTAATGCAAGGGGAGGTAAAATTGTTGGAATTCGGCGAGCCAACATGGTTTTACCAACTCCTGGAGGACCAATTAAAATAATATTGTGACCACCAGCGGCTGCAATTTCCATTGCTCGTTTGGCATTTTCTTGGCCTTTTACGTCTGCAAAATCAACATCATAATTATCTAATTGAGATTCGAAGGCTTGCTTGCTGTCAAAAACTGTTGGAGTAAGTGGTTGTTCTCCATTAAAAAAATCTACAACTTGTTTAATGTTGGTTACACCATAAATATCTAAACCATCAACAATACCTGCTTCTTCTGCATTTTGAGCAGGTAAAATAAACCCTTTGTAGCCTTCTTTTTTGGCCTGTATGGCAATAGGAAGAGCACCTTTTATGGGTTGTAAACCACCATCTAAACTAAGCTCGCCCATAATTACAAACTCACTTAGCTTTTGGTCTTCCACTTGATTGGATGCAGCTAAAATACCCATGGCTAGCGGTAAATCAAAAGCACTGCCTTCTTTCCTAATATCGGCAGGAGCCATATTAATAGTGATTTTTTTACCCGGAAATTTTAGACCAACGTTTTTTAAAGCCGCCTCAATTCTTTTTTGACTTTCTTTTACCGCATTGTCGGGCAAACCAACTAAAAAGAATTTAAATCCTTTATCAATATTTACTTCAACAGTAATAGTTGTGGCATCAATGCCGTAAACGGCACTTGCAAATGTTTTAACTAGCATTTAGCTAAAATATTAAATAACCTACAGGGTAAGCGTAAAAAAAATAAAATTATTGAGAAACAACTTTTATTATTTCTAAAGAATTATCTGTTTTTAATTTAATAATTCTTAAGCCTTTTGCATATTTATCCTGCCAATAAAGGTTTTGAAATGGGGTTAAATTAGCTTGGTATAAGAGACTTCCTGAAATTGAGTAAATAGAAAGTTTTGCCTTTTTGTTGTTTAGGTTTTGAATTGTTAATTCGTTGTTATAGGGGTTGGGATAAACTTGCCAAAATGCATATGTATTTTCAGTAAGTCCAAGTGATTTATAAATATTGGTTTGGTTTGGTGATGGAATTGGAAATTCAATCCATATATCTGAAGCGTCAGTTTCTCTTCCGTAAGAATAATCTGTGGTTTGAGTTCCAAATTGAACATAATCTACTAATATTTCTGTAACGGGGCCTTTTTTACTTAATGTAATTGCTTCACCACTTTTCGAAACTTTAAAACTAGCATGATCGTTACTAGAAGTAGAATCTCCACTTGCCCAAATTAATTTAAAGCCATTTGCAGGCAATGTTTCGTTAGGTAATTGCCATTGGTAAGGTGCGTTTTTGTCATCAGTTAGATAGTATTCACCTAAAAAAACAGGAGAATTGTTTGGATTGTAAATTTCAATCCAATCCTCAAATTTGCCAAAAGGGTCTTCTATGGTATTTTGGTTTGAGGCCTGAACTTCATTAATAACTAATTCTTCAATTACATTTATCGTGTGGTATTCATGCTCAGCTCTTGCAGGAGAAAACTTTCCAATAGCTGTATTTTCAGCATAAATGTAATATTGAATTGCGCTTGAAGAAACACCAACCTTTATTCCATAAGTATTATCGTTAGCGGCCCCATCTCCATGATTGCCATCATCAAACATTAATAGTCTTTTAAATGGTTGCAAACTATTTAGTCTGTAGCCAAGGTAAACAGCATTTTCATTAGCAATTTGAGCGCTAATGAAAATTGAATCGTTTAAATTGGGAGTATTGTTAGACAAGGTAATATTTGAAATACTAGGTTCTGTTTGTGAAAAATCTGATTGAGACATTAAATATGTATTTCTTCCATCCATTAAGTTTTGAATTCCAGGGGTTGTTCCTCCGCCTGGACCGCCGCCTGATGTAATATCACTAGATAAGTTACTTGTGAATTGGGCGTAAGTAAAAAACTTATTGGCATCTGCCTGAACATCTGCATCAATTGTGGCCTGCAAAGCTTGGCTAGAAGAAAAGTAATTGTTGTTGGCAAAGTTTTCTTGTAAAATTGTTTTGCAATGGGCCAAGTACATTCGTTTGTACATAGAATTGCTAAGTAATTGTTTTATGAGAGGGTATGTAGCATCATTTTCGTGTAATAAATGAGTCATTTGTTGCTTTGATGTGGTGTTGTTTAGGTTGATTGTTCCTGTCATTGAAAACCTACCGAAAGACTCATTTAAATCCCAAACTATTGGAATAAACCTTCCAAAATCGTCTTTATACAAATAGTAGTTTTGGGCAAAAGCCCCGATGTAACTGTCTAAATTTACCAAAATATTATTGAAAGCCAACATCCATAAGGCCCTATCAACATCCAGAATTTTTTCAATTTGTGAAATGTTATTTGATAAACTATCGCAAAGTTCAATTAGTTGATTCCAGCCATAATTTGATTTTAATTCGTAGGAGTCGAAATATTGGGTACTGTCGTTTCCTAAATATACCAAGTTGGGATAATCGGTTGTATTAGGCCCTGCACCTGCAGGAGGATTACATTTAAAAAATGCATTTGTTTTTGAGCCAAATCGGCTGTTCACGAATTTTTTTGATATTGCCTCTGAGTTAGTGTACAAACCAATCAAATTTCCATTGATGTAAACATTGGCATAATTTGAAAGTGGCGCATCCATGTATTGACCAAGTATTTGATATGATAATACCTCTCTAACAAAAGATGGGTCATTATAAACGTTACTTAATTTAATATCAGTATAAGCCTCATAAATATGGTCTTTGTAGGTATCAAGTTCAATGTGAATTGGGTTTTTTATTTGGTTGGATTTGTAAGTGCTGTTTCCTTTATACTTAACCCCAACGCTATCAAACAATTGTCCGTTTATTGTTACGCTTTGCGCCATAATATAGTTTTCTGTTGTTGCTTTTTCTTGGTCGAGAAGCTGGTCCCAATTAGATTCTGCAAAAACAATTTCTATTTTTTGAACTGAGTTTACATCATAAAAGCTTTGTGAAAATAAGGGGGTTACGAAAAAAAGAGCAAATCCTAGAAGAAGATATTTCATATACGAAAATTTATTTTTTTTTATTAGACGGTTTTTAGTTTATAATCCTTCGAATCATCTTTTATTTTTTCTAAAAAATTGGAATACAATGATTAGAAATATATTTGAAGAAACCTGAAAGTTATGAATTTACAATCTGCGGCAAAAAAAGCCCAAACTTCTAAAACTTGGAATTACATTTTAAATTTAGGGTTATTGAGAATGGTTCCTTTTAACCGACCACATAATTTTTGGGTTAATAAGTTAACAAATAACGAGGTTCAAGTAAAGCTACCCTGCATAAAGCTAAATATGAATCATGTTAATGGTATTCATGCTTGTGCTATGGCAACAACCTCAGAGTACGCCTCAGGGCTTTTATTACTCCACAGACTAAATCCAAAAGAGTTTAGAATAATAATGGAAAGTATTTCAGTTAAATATCATTATCAAGGCAAGACCACAGCATTTACCAAGTTTATTTTAACTGATGATGAATTTGAAAAAGAAATAATCAATCCACTAAAAAGTGAAGATGCTATTTATAAATTGTGTGAAGTGAAAACTTACGATAAAAATGACAATCTACTTTGCACCGCTAGCGTAAACTGGCAAATAAAAAATTGGAAAAAAGTAAAAACAAAGGTTTAAAAATATTGCCCAACAGCAGATCTAAATTCTATTTCATTTCCTGCCAAGTCGGTGGTTGTAATAATACCAATATAGTGTTGGCTAGATGCTGGACTTCCGTTTATTTGGAATTCTTCGTCAAATGAAAAAGTATTTGTTTTTATTGAAAAACTCTTTGAGCTTTCATATACCTGATTGTCTAGGGTACTTCCATCAGAATTTGTATAATAAACTTCCCATTTTACATTTTCCAATCCATAATTATCTGTTACCTCAAAAGTGAACTTAGAATGGGGAGTTCCGGCTCCATTCGGATCATCAGAATAAAAATTTATTAAAGTTATTATTGGGTCTACGTTATCAATCAACTCAAAATCTAAGTCAACAAATTCAGATTCTCCTAAATCGTTTAATGCAGTAACAGAGATTAACTGGCTTCCTAAAACATCAATATTTGGTAAATCAACACTCAATGTAATATTATCTTCCAAACCATCTATTGCCCTTGTTTGAGCGAAATATGAACCACCAAATTTTGTTGAGCTTAATGTAATTGTAGTTGAAGATAATTCTGCTCCACTTAAAAAGTCGATGTTTAAATCTAACTTCCCATCTGAGTTTATTTCTTGCAGAGAGCTTGGAGTTTTAATAGTGATAATGGGCTTTGTTGAGATGGGTTCATATTCACAACTTCCATCATCTTTTTTTGCATCAGTATTGTAGTTAATTGCAGAAGAATCAGTGCAGCCTTCTTCTTTACATCCAATTATTAAAAGTGAAATAAACATGAAACCAATAAGCTTTTTCATATCCATTAAATTTTTGTGAAATTAAGAAAAACCATTTGTTTCCATAGCTCTGTCAACTTTCTTAACCAAACCTTGTAAAACTTTTCCTGGCCCAACTTCTGTGAAAGAGGTTGCCCCATCTGCTATCATTTGTTGTACGGTTTGAGTCCACCTAACAGGAGCAGTAAGCTGAGCAATTAAATTGGCTTTTATTTGTTCGGGGTTTGTTTCGGCCTTTGCTGTAACATTTTGGTAAACTGGGCAAATTGGGTTGCTAAATACAGTGTTTTCAATAGCAGCTTTCAATTCTTCTTTGGCGGGGTCCATCAAGGGAGAATGAAAAGCACCACCTACTTGTAAAACCAAAGCTCTTCTTGCGCCAGCCTCAGTAAGTTTTTCGCATGCTTTATTTATAGCTTCAACTTCGCCAGAAATAACAAGTTGACCTGGGCAGTTGTAGTTAGCTGGTACAACTATTCCATCAACTTCGCTGCAAATTTGTTCAACAATGTTATCATCTAAACCTAAAACTGCCGCCATGGTTGATGGTTTTAATTCACAAGCTTTTTGCATGGCTTCGGCTCTTTGAGAAACTAATTTTAATCCGCTCTCAAAATTTAAAGCACCATTTGCCACTAAGGCAGAAAACTCACCTAAAGAATGACCTGCAACCATTTCTGGTGAAAAATCTGTTAAAGTTTTTGCAAGTATTACAGAGTGTAAGAAAATAGCAGGTTGGGTAACATTTGTTTGCTTTAGCTGCTCATCAGTTCCATTAAACATAATATCTGTTATTCTGAATCCTAAAATATCATTGGCATTTTCGAATAGTTCTTTTGCCAAGTTAGATTCGTCATAGGCAGATTTTCCCATGCCTACAAATTGAGCGCCTTGCCCTGGAAATACAAATGCTTTCATAAAATCAATTTAAAACACAAATATATTTTTAATGAAAACAATTACTTTATAGAAACTCCAAAATAATTAAGGTAAAAATTACTATAAGTATATTATATTTACACCTATGAAAAATTTGTATTTATTTTTTGCGTTGGCATTTTTTGCCTTAAACGCTAATAGCCAATCATTTCCAATAGACTTTTCAACTACTCTGCATTCATTTTCAACTTTTAACGGTAGCCAATTTTCTATTATTTCTGATCCTGATGATGCAACCAATAATGTTGGAGAAATAAAAAACTCAGGAACTTCGGAGTGGGAAGGAGGAGCTTTAAGTTTAAAAACTGGAGTAGATTTAGCCTCATCAAGGATAATCACTTTAAGGGCTTATAATTTTAATACAAATCAAAATGTTGTGCTTTTTAAGTTTGAAGATGGCACCAAACAAAATGTTGAGTTAACTGATACCATGACTACTATGGGTTGGCAAACTTTAACCTTTGATTTTAATAAAGCGAAAGCAAATTATTTAGATCAAACCACCTTTGTGGCAAATGGGTCGTATAAAAAAATTGTGATTTTTCTTAATGGTGGTATTTTCGATTCAGGTACTTTATTGTTTGATGATATAGATGGAGGAACTCCAGTTTTGCCGCCGACTTTAGACACAGTTTATACCGATTTAGTTTGGGCTGATGAGTTTGATGGAAATGGATCTTTAGATTCAGATAAGTGGTTTCACCAAACAAAATTACCTGCCGGCGGAAGTTGGTTTAATGGAGAATTACAGCACTATACTGATAGAATTGAAAACTCTAAAGTTGAAAATGGAAAATTGATCATTACAGCGAAAAAAGAAACTTTTACTGATCAGGGACAAACTAAGAATTATACATCAGCTAGATTAAATTCGAAGTTTGCTTTTACGTACGGAAGAGTTGATGCAAGGGCAAAACTTCCAAGAGGAAATGGTACATGGCCGGCAATATGGATGCTAGGTAGAAATATTGCAGAAGATGGCGGATATTGGAATGATGATTTTGGAACAACAGGTTGGCCTTTGTGCGGTGAGATTGATATAATGGAGCATTATGGGAATAATCAAGATGTAATTCATGGTTCCTTACATACTGTTTCTAGTTCAGGGGCTACAGTTAATACTGGCTCTGTAACTATTCCTAATGTTTCAGATTCATTTTTTGTTTATTCAATGAATTGGTCTCCAAACGAAATATCATTTATGGTTGATGGTGAAATTTACTACACCTATAACCCGACAAATAAAAATGTAAATACTTGGCCCTTTTTCGAGCCTCAATACATTTTGTTGAATATAGCGATGGGAGGAATTGGAGGGTCTATTGATCCTAATTTTACCGAAAGTGCAATGGAAATTGATTACATAAGGGTTTATCAAAATATTACCCCAACTTCTATTTCAGAAGAAATGGGGTTAGAAAAACTTATTTCGCTTTACCCAAACCCTACTAATTCTAGTTTTCAAATTATTGGCTTGGCAGATGAAAATGTTAGTGTAGAAATCTTTGATTTATTAGGTAAAATCGTTTTCCAACAAAATCAAATTTTAGCAAACACTCCTATTAATATTGATTTTTTACAAGAGGGTTACTATTCAGTAATTGTAAAATCTCAAAATAAAACTTTTACAAAAAAGCTTATTAAGTATTAATTACTCGTTTTCAATTTGAGTTTTAATTTCTAGTAACCTTTCTTTTTGCTCTTTTGAAACAGTTGGAAACCTAAGGTCTAACTTTTCGATTCTATTGGTTATTATATCGGCAACTAAAGCTCTCATAAACCATTTGTTATCTGCTGGTATTACATACCAAGGAGCATACTCTGTACTTGTATTGCTTAACATTTCTTCGAAAGCCGTTTGGTATTCATCCCAATAGTTACGCTCGTTTAGGTCGCTAACAGAGAATTTCCATTGCCTTTCTGGTGAATTTAGCCTTTTTAAAAACCTTCGTTTTTGTTCATCTTTCGAAAGGTGAAGAAAAAATTTGATCACACTAACCCCATTTTTTGTAACCCTTTCTTCAAACTCATTTATTTCGTTATATCTACTTTTCCATAAGCGTTCTAGAGGTTCGTTTTTTAGCCGAGATGGAATCCATTCTTTGGTTAAAATTTCGGGATGAACTTTTACTACCAAAACCTCTTCGTAGTAAGACCTGTTAAAAATTGCAATTTTTCCTCGAGGAGGTAAATATTGTTGAGGTCTCCATAAAAAGTGGTGTAAACGTTCCTCTTCGGTGGGTTGTTTAAAAGAAAACACATCGCACCCTTGAGGATTTATCCCAGACATAACATGTTTTATCGTTCCATCTTTTCCTGCAGCATCCATGGCTTGAAAAACCAAAAGCAAAGAGTTTTGCTTGCTTGCCCATAGCAGTTCTTGCGAGTTAGCAAGGTCTTTAATATCTTCAGCCAAAGTTTTTTCACTGTGCTTTTTCCCTTTTAGTTGATCTGTGTAATTTGGGTCAAAGTCTTTTAAACTTATTTTTTGTTTTTTGTTTATTTCGAATGGAGTTAGGTCAAACTGATGCTTTTGCTTCATAAGAATAAATTTAATTTTTAGCAAGTTGCCTTTTTTGTTTCAATAAAAAAATGATGTGAATCAATACCAATTGCTTAATCTTACAGTTACATTAATTTTGACCACGAAATAATCTAAGCATGATAGTAGTAACAGGCGCAGCAGGTTTTATTGGAAGTTGTTTGGTAGGAGAGCTAAATAACCAAGGTTTAAATAACTTATGGTTGGTTGACGATTTCACAAAAACCGATAAAAGCAAAAACCTTGAGAATAAGCAGTTTCAATTGAAAACCGACAGGGATGAATTTCTGAAAATTTTAGAATCTTCAAATAAAAAAATAGATTTTATTTTTCACATCGGAGCAAGAACAGATACAACCGAGTTTGACAAATCTATTTTTGATTACTTAAACTTAAACTATTCAAAGTCTATTTGGGAGTTTTGCGCAAAAAATGAAGTTCCATTAGTTTATGCTTCCTCTGCAGCAACTTATGGTGGTGGTGAGTTTGGATATGATGATAACCATGAAGTAATTTCAAAACTAAAGCCCTTAAATCCTTATGGGGATTCTAAAAATGATTTTGATAAATGGGCTTTAATTCAAGATTCAAAACCTCCTTTTTGGGCAGGACTAAAGTTTTTTAATGTTTATGGTCCAAATGAATTTCACAAAGGCAGAATGGCATCTGTAATTTTTCATGCATTTAACCAAATCCAAAAAACAGGGAAAATGAAATTATTTCAATCTCATAATCCCAATTATAAAGATGGTGAGCAAATGCGTGATTTTGTTTATGTTAAAGATGTTCTAAAAGTTTGCTTGTTTTTGATGGAAAGTAAGCCTAAATCGGGTCTTTACAACTTAGGTTCTGGAAAGGCAAGAACATTTTTAGACTTGGTAAAAAACACTTTTAAGGCCATTGATATTGATCCAGATATTTCATTTATTCCTACACCAGAAGATATTAGAGACAAATACCAATATTTTACAGAAGCAAATATGAATAAGTTGATAGGAGTAGGGTATCCTCACCAATTTTTTAGTTTAGAAGATGGTGTGGAAGATTATGTGAAAAACTATTTAGTAGAGGAAAAGTACTTTTAAAGTTGAAGTTCTAGTTCTAATAGTTTTTCTTTTAAAACCTTAAGTTTATAAGCCAACTCTTCGTTTTTTTGAGGCGCAGCATGTTGAATTTCTATTGAACCTTCTTTTAATTCCTTTTTGGCACCTTCTAAGGTGAATCCTTTTTCTTTTACCAAAACAAAAATTCTTTTCAGATTTTCTAAATCATCTTTGGTGAAAAGTCTATTGCCTTTTTTATTCTTTTTTGGTTTTAAAATATCAAACTCTTTTTCCCAAAATCGTATTAAAGAGGTATTTACTTCAAATAATTTGGCAACCTCGCCAATAGAGTAATAAAGCTTTTGTACTTTTCTTTCTTTGTAAGGCATTAATCAAAAGATTGTATTGGTGCATTAGAAATGTTTATCATTTCTTCGTATTGGCTAGGCGTTAAATCGTTGTAGTAGTAGTTTATTGGATTTATTTTTTTACCACTTTTCATTACTTCATAATGTAAATGTGGCGCAGTTGATCTTCCTGTGTTACCTACAAAGCCAATTACCTCACCACGGCCAACCTTTTGCCCCTTGAGCACGTTAAACTTACTCATGTGAGCATATAAAGTTTCGTAGCCATAACCATGATCTATAATAACATGGTTTCCATAACCTCTATTTGAACGTTTTACCAATTTTACAACTCCATTTCCTGTAGAATAAATTTCAGTTCCGGTTTTAGCGGAGAAATCTTGGCCAGGGTGCATCAAAGGTATTTTTAAAATAGGATGAGTTCTTATTCCATAACCAGATGACATACGGGTTAAGTCTTTATTTGAAATTGGCATAATACTCGGAATAGACACTAGCATATCTTCTTTTCTTTTGGCCATCTCAAAAACTTCATCATATGATTTTGACTGAATGTATAATTGCTTAGTTAGTTTATCTAACTTTTTTGTTGTGTTTACCAAAAGGTCAGAGTTTTCAAAGCCCTCTAAATTTTCATATCTGTTTACACCTCCAAAACCAGCTTCTCTAATATTTTCAGGAATAGGTTCAGCTTCAAAAATTACCCGATATATATTATCGTCTCGTTTTTGAATATCTTTTAGAACATCGGCAAATTGATCAAGTCTTTTATTCAAAACTTGGTATTGCAATTGGAGTTGTTCGTTCTCTTGCTTTAGTTTTTTCTCTTTTGGAGAGTCGTAAACCGTATAAGTTAAGGTAACGAAAATAGCAGCAAACACAGCGCCTGTGGCAGCATAGCCAAGAACTTTTAAAAGATAATCCTTAAATTTAGGATCTATCTTTTCATATGATAATGTTTTGGTGTTGTATTTATATTTTCGCGCCATGCGTATTTAAATGAAATGCAAAAGTAAATAATTCAGCTAACTTTGCAATTTTCAGCTATTTACGGTCACTTTTTTTAACAATTAATTGAGCAATGACCCTTACATTAAATCAAATTAGATCACAGTTTTTTAAATTTTTCGAAGAAAAAGGCCATAAAATTGTACCATCTGCACCAATAGTTCAAAAAAACGACCCAACTTTAATGTTTACCAATGCAGGAATGAATCAGTTCAAAGATTTTTTTCTGGGCAATAGAACTCCGCAGAATAATCGTATTGCGAACTCTCAAAAATGTTTACGGGTTTCTGGTAAACACAACGACTTAGAAGAAGTTGGTGTTGACACTTATCACCATACTATGTTCGAAATGCTTGGCAATTGGTCTTTTGGAGATTATTTTAAGGAAGAGGCAATTTCTTGGGCATGGGAATTATTAACTGAAGTATATAAATTAGATAAAAACCGACTTTATGTTTCTGTTTTTGGAGGAGATGAAACCGATGGTTTAGGTTTAGACAATGAAGCGCAAAACATTTGGAAAAAATTTCTTCCTGAAGAAAGAATTTTGGCTTTTGGAAAGAAAGAAAACTTTTGGGAAATGGGCGAAGTTGGTCCGTGTGGACCTTGCTCTGAAATTCATATTGATTTAAGGCCCGAAAAAGAACGAGAACAAGTTGATGGCAAAACTTTGGTAAATAAAGACCATCCTTTGGTTATTGAAATTTGGAATTTGGTTTTTATTCAGTACAATCGCAAATCCGATAGTAAGTTGGTTGGCCTGCCTAATAGGCATGTTGATACGGGAATGGGATTAGAGCGATTAGTAATGGCTATGCAAAGCAAGTCTGCTAATTATGACACAGATATTTTTTCAGGAATTATTAGCCAAATTGAAAATATTTCTAACATTAAATACCAAAGAAGCTCTTCAAAACAAGATGTAGCTATTCGTGTAATTGCAGATCATTTAAGAGCAGTTGCATTTTGTATTGCAGATGGTCAGTTGCCTTCAAATAATGGAGCAGGTTATGTAGTTAGAAGAATATTAAGAAGGGCTATTAGATATGCGTATAGTTTTTTAAATATTCAAAGCAGTTTTATTTATGCGTTGGTGCCAGCTTTAGTTGATAAATTAGGTGAAAACTTTGAAGAACTAACTGCCCAAGTTGAACTAATTAAAAATGTAATTAAAGAAGAGGAAGAAAACTTTTTAAATACGCTTGAAAAAGGTATTGATAGGTTAACCCAAGTAGTAAAACAAACCGATAGTAAGGTTATATCAGGTAAAGTTGTTTTTGAGTTGTACGATACTTTTGGTTTCCCGGTAGATTTAACCAATTTAATATTGGCCGATTTTGACAAGGAGGCTGATATGGTTGGTTTTGAAGAAGAACTTCAAAAACAAAAAGAAAGGTCAAAAAGTGCAACCGCATTAAAAACAGATGATTGGGTTGAGCTTATTGATGATAAGGTTGAAGAATTTGTTGGGTATGATAAATTAGAAACCAAAGTAAGAGTTACCAAGTACAGGAAAGTTTCTCAAAAAAATAAATCGTTTTTTCAGTTGGTTTTTAACTTAACTCCCTTTTATCCTGAAGGTGGAGGTCAAGTTGGAGATACTGGGGAGATTGTGAGTTCAGTTGAAAGCGTTAAAATATTTGATACCAAAAAAGAAAATGACTTAATTATTCATTTTGTAGAAGCACTTCCCGAACAAATTGATGCATTATTTACTGCTAAGGTAGATACAAAAAAACGTTTGAATACTGCACGGAATCACTCAGCCACACACTTGCTTCATCATGCATTAAGGAATATTTTGGGCAAACATGTTGAGCAAAAAGGTTCGCTTGTAGCATCTGATTATTTAAGATTTGATTTTTCTCATTTTCAAAAAATTCATGAAGATGATTTATTCAACATTGAAAAAATGGTGAATGATCAAATTATGGAAAACTATCCTTTAAATGAAAAAAGGGGAGTTCCTATGGATGAAGCGAAAGAAATGGGAGCAATGGCATTATTTGGAGAAAAATATGGCGATACCGTAAGGGTAATTAATTTCGGAGACTCTGTGGAATTATGCGGAGGAACACATGTAAAAGCTACAGGTAATATTGGTTATTTTAAAATTGTTTCTGAATCTGCTGTGGCTTCCGGAATTAGAAGAATTGAAGCCTTAACTGGTGATGCAGCCATGGACTTTCTTTGTAAAAACATTAGTTTAATGAATGAAATTAAACATGTTTTAAAATCAAAAAATCCATTAAAATCTATTGAAGAGCTTATTGATAAAACCAAAAAACTTGAAAATGAAATTGAAAGTTTATCAAAACAGAATGCTCAAAACCTTAAAGGTGAATTAATTTCAAAAATTGAAAACTTTAATGGAATTAAACTCTTAAGGCAAAAAGTTGATTTAGATTCAAAATCAATAAAGGATTTGGCTTTCCAATTGAAGTCTGAGAATACACAAATTGCAATTTTACTAGTTGCTGATAATAACGGCAAAGCAAACCTCAATTTAGCCTTCTCAGATGACTTAATAAAGAATAATGGGTATCACGCAGGAAACTTTATTAGAACCCTTGCAAAAGAAGTTAATGGAGGCGGAGGAGGTCAACCCTTCTTTGCAAGTGCGGGGGGGAGCTCCCCAGAAAACCTGCACTTGGTTTTGAAAAAGATTGAAGAGTTATTATAAAAAAAAAGGGAGCTATTAGCTCCCTTTTTTTTATTGAATAATTAGTTTTTCTTGATACCAATTAGTTTCATCGAAAACTTTTATAGTATAAATTCCCTTATCGAAACTTGAAAGGTCTAAATTGGTTTGAACTGTATTATTTGTTTGGGAGCTATAAACCAACTTACCAGCTATATCAAATATTTCAATATTTAAGTTTCCTTTGTTTAAAGTTGAAATATTTACTAAACCATTTGACGGGTTAGGAAATATTTTTACAAAGCTTGAAGTTTCTATGTCTCCTGCACTTGGCAAAATAACTGTTAACTCTTTGCTGAAAAAATCTGCCCCACAATCATTTGATATTTGAAGGGTAGCCACATAAACACCAGGTGATTTATATAGATGAATAGGGTTTTGTTGCAATGAAGTATCTCCATCACCAAAACTCCAATTATAAGTGGCATTTGGATAAGATTTACCAAAGAAAGAAACAGCATAGCCAATTGTGGTGTCAGTAAAGTTTGCATCAGGTGAAGTTGTAATAACTACATCTGTGGCTCCTGTGCTCACACAGCCAAATAAATCTGTATAGGTAACAGTGTAGTTCCCTGAATTTGTTGCCAAAATAAGCGGTGCAGTTTGCCCTGAACTCCATGTATAAGTTCCTGGTCCTGTTCCTGGATCAAGAAAAATAGATTTACCACCGCATATTGACGTGTCTGATGGCAAAGAAACCATTTGAGATTGAGTAACATTTATGGTATCTGACGTTTCACAAAAGTTATTATCTATAACTGTAACAGTATAAATGCCCGCCTCACTAATAGTTTTGGTTTGAGATGTTTCTCCTGTATTCCATTGGTATGTTGAATTGTTAACTTTGGCATCTAAAGTTAAAGTAGAATTAGCGCAAATGTTTGTATCAGTGCCTAAATTGGCAGAAGGTGATAATCCAACTACAATAGTATCCGCATCTGTACCGCAAATATTTGAGGATAAAACAGAATATGTTCCTGGTTGAGTAATACTAATAATAGCAGTGCTATCTCCTGTGGACCATGCATTATAAAAATCATCAAAGTTTAGGCTTCCATCAAGTGATAACTCTGTTCCTTTACAAACAACAGTATCATTTCCTAAACTCAGGGCATTTGCAGGAGAATATTCATCTGCACCCATATCAGGTTTAATAGCACTTCTATTCTGACCATCAATATCAAAAAGAACATTTGCTAAAGGTTTTCCTAAATTGTTCATTGATGGAGAACAAACGTGCAAATCTGTAGAGCTTACAAAATTGGGGTCGGTAGAAATAGAGTTTGCATCATCCCCAATATTTGATGACCATGATGAAATATTTATGAAAGAAGAAGTTTTATGCTTTGCGATATTATTTCCAGTAGAAAAGAGATTATTATGGTTAGACTCAAAAGCTGGAAACCCTGATGTCTCTTGATAGTCTAAAGCTAAACCTCCTCCAAAGTTTGCAAGTACATTGTTAACTACTTTATTTGCTCCACCACCATCTAAAAATAAAGCTGTTGAAGCATTTATTGAACCATTTACCGCTACTGAATTATTTAAATAATTAATAAAAGCGCAATCATTTGAATAAATTCCAACCGCTGAGTTTGTGCTTGCCCCACCAACAGCTATAAAATTGTTAATTATTTCTCCGGGTCTTGAAGGGAAACCATTGCAATCTGAAATATAAATCCCTGTGCTTGGCCAGCCTGATGCAGAACCAATATTGTTTCTTTCAAGCTTTAGTGTTCCATAGTTATTCGAAACAGAAATAGCTCTAGAAATAGGAGCATTTGTTGAAACTGAAGTGAAATTAGAATTTAACACTTCTACGTTTTCGGTAAGGCTAAGGTTTAAACCTCCTAATGATTGATTTTGAAAGTTACTATTGGAAATTGAAATATCAGAAATTAAACTATCTTCATTAATTCCAGGGAAGTTTATGGCGAAATTTCCACCAATAAAATCGCAATCATATATTCCTATGCCACTTCCAAAAACCTTGTTATTTGAAGTAAAAAGATTGTGATTTGAAGCGTTATTAGTTCCGCTATAATTATTTTCAAATGTGCAACCAATAAAATTAATATTGCTGATTTCTCCATTAAGTTCTACCACTTCTTGAGATAGAGAAGAAAGGTTTTTAAATTGGATGTTTTCGAAATAAATATTTTTCGGGTTGTAAAGGGTAAGATAGGCTCCTGAGGTTAGTGTTGAGTCTAGAAATACAACATTTGCATTTAATCCATTTTCAGCTCTAAATATTACGGGTCTATTAGGAGACGTATTAAATACTTCATTTAATGTGAAATTACTCTCATAAACACCATCTCTGAAATTGAAAATTAAGCTATCGCATACAGCTCCAAAGCTATCTACAAAATTTTCAACTTGGCCTAAAGTAGAAAAATCTATGTTGAAAATTCCACCAACATTATATTTCCCTGAGACACCTTCTCTAATGATTAGCTCCAAAGTATCTGTTTCTGCTGATGAATCTGGAACTCCATTTGGACTTTCTGTCCAACATTTAAAAATATCTCCTTTTTCAAATCCGGGGGTAAATGAACCCACTAAAATATTTTGAGCAACCCCTCCATTTGCCAAGTTTCCACTCCAATTATAGGAATTAACAGGGAATGTATTGGCTCCTCTAATAACAGTCCAGTTTACTTTTACAGAAGTTAAATTATTTAAACCTGGATTTTCAATAGATACCTCTACATCTTTTAAATTATTACAAATAGCTTGACCCGGTTTGTCAAATGAATATGGCCTTGCATCATTTGGAATATCAGGAACTTCAATAATTTCTATTTCTCTAAAATTAACATTAGATAGTTGGGACCCACAAATTTGGAAAGCTGTTATTCTAACTCTATCTGTTTTCACCTTAGGAAAAACAACAGAATTGATGCATTGAAGTGGTAAATTGGTAAATGTAAAGTGGTTCACCCAGCCGCCATTTTTCCAAACTTGGATTATTCCACCACATAAAAACCTTGTATTATTTTGTGCATGGTGAATAATAAACTCATTAAAAGTTTTTTGACTTGTCCATTCAGCAGTTATAGCCAATTGCCCTGGAGCTGTATTATTACCTCCACTTATCCAAACTTGTTGGGTTCCACAAACCCCAAAATTTAAATCGTTAAAAGTTGAGCAAGCTCCGGTGCTGCAACCAGGTGTTCCAGAAAAAGTAGCTAGAGGTGCAATATTAGTTTGAGAAATAGCCGTATTAAAAAATAGGCAGATATAAATTAATGTAATTGAAAAGTAATTTTTTTTCATGCTATTCTTTTAAGTCCACATAATATCGTAAAAATAATAATTTATAAAAACAAAAAAAGGCGAATTGGTATCAATTCGCCTTTTAATCAAAATATTATTGAATTATTGAATAATTAGCTTTCTATTTATTATCTCATTAGTTGAAATTAATTTAATGGAATAAACTCCTTTTGCAAATCCTGAGGTCTTAATTATCATATTATCAGATAATACGACTTTGTTTAAAACCAATCTTCCTTCAGTGTTATAAACTTTCACTTCTGATATTTTATTTTCTCCATTATTTTGAATATTGAAGTACTCTGAAGTTGGATTTGGGAAAATTAAGACATTTGATTTGTCACTTATAAGATTAGAGACTCCAAGAGCCACACCATGTTCTTTGCTGTAGAAGTTTGCTCCGCAATCATTTGTTATTTGTAAAGTAATTACATAAGACCCAGGACCAGGAAATAAATGAACAGGATTTTGTTGGGTTGATGTTTTTCCATCTCCGAAATCCCATAAGTATGTAGCATTTGGGTAATAATTACTTGTGAAGATTGTAGTTTGGGCAACTGTTGAATCTGTAAATTTAGCATTTGGAATTGAAGATGAAATTACATTTACAGAACCACTGCTTGAACAACCAAATAAATCTGTAAATGTTACAGCATAATTTCCAGAAGTATTTGCCAACAAAGTTGAGGTTGTGGCGCCATTACTCCAAGAGTAAATACCCGAACCTGTTTTAGGATCTAAAAATATTGATTTGCCCCCACATAAAGAAGTATCATTAGGTAAATCAACTGCTAATGATTGAGTTACGTAAATAGTATCTGATGTAATACAGTTATTATTATCTGTAACTGTTACTGAATAGATTCCAGCTTCAGAAACGTTTTTGATGGAAGTTGTTTCGCCTGTATTCCAATTATATGAAGCATTAAGTACTCCTGAATTTAATGTTAAGGTTTGGTTAGCGCAAATATTAGTATCAGAACCTAATGCGGCAAAATCAGCTAAGCTAATAACTATCGTATCCGTTGCTGAACCACAAAAATTTGATGATGTAACAGTATAGGTTCCAGGCATAGAAACTAATATTTGACTTGAACTATCTCCTGTAGACCATGCTGTATAATTATCATTAAAGTTTAAGTTTCCTTGCAATAAAATTTCTTCGCCATCACAAATAGTTGTGTCTTGGCCAATGTTAAATTTTAAGGTTGACGTAAATTCATCTGCACCAATATCAAAATGAGAAATATTTCTATTTTCATCATCAATATCCTTAAGGACGGCTGAAATTACTTTTCCTGTATTGTCAAGTGCTGGGTTACAGGTATGTAAATCAGTAGTGCTGTAAAAATTTGGATTAACGGAAACAGAGTTATTATCGTCTAATATTGCTTTATTCCATTGAGGAAGACTGATGTAACTTGCCTTATTATATGTACTTATGTTTATTCCATTTGTGAAAAGGTTATTGAAATTAGATTCAAAAATTGGAAATCCAACCGATTCTTGATAATTGAGAGTAACACCTCCTGCAAAGTTTGCAAGGTTGTTATTTACAACTTTATTATTGCCACCTCCTAAAATAGAAACGCAAGAAGAGTTTATCTCATTTCCATTAACAGCAATAGAGTTATTATACATATTTACAAAAACTGAAGTATCTGATAAAATTCCTATTTGGTTGGTAGGAAAAGAACTTCCAACAGCAATAAAGTTATTGGCTATTAAAACATTAGTTAATGGCAAACCTTGGCATTTGTTTAAGTTAATTCCAGTTGATGGCCAGCCTAATGAAGAGCCTATTGTATTACCTGTAATTGTTAAAACACCTCTTGATTTATTTACACTAATAGCAGAGGTACCTAAAAGGTTGGTTGAGGTTGAAGTAAATTCAGAATTTTGAATTTGGGTATTTTCAACATTTTCTAAATAAACACCTCCTAGACTTTGGTTTTGAAAAACAGAGTTATCTATTAAAATGTCCATTTCAGTAGTATCAGGGTTCAAACCTCCACTATAAACCCCATAATTACCGCCAATTAAAGTCGAGCCAATTACGCTTAATCCATTTTCAAGTGTTTGATTACTTGAATATATTATTGAATGTTGACTTGAGCTGTCTAGGCCACTAAAGTTATTTTCTAATGTACAGTTAATAAAGTGTGTATTTTCAGAGTTGTTTTCAACAACAATAACTCTGTTGTTTGATCCATTTGATGCATTGACTAATTTGATATTTTCAAAATAAACATTGCTAGTGCCATTTATTTTGAATAAATAGTTTCCTTTTGAAAGAGTTGAGTCAATAATAGTAACGTTACTATTCGCGCCTTTATCGCCTCTAAAAATAATTGGTCTACTCGGGGCAGTATTTAAAATGTCAATCAGTTCAAATTGACCTTCATAAACACCATCTCTAACGTTGAAAATTAAACTATCGCAGACCGCTCCAAAACTATCTACAAAGTTTACTGCTAACTCAACGGTTGAAAAATCTATATTGAAAATTCCACCAACATTATATTCTCCTTGGGCACCTTCTCTTAATTCAGTATAAATTGTGTCGTTTTCTACCAAACTATCAATAACCCCATTTGGGTTAGAAGTCCAAAATTTTAAAATATCTCCTTTTAAAAATCCAGGAGCAAAATTTCCAACCTGAATATTATTCTCTTCACCATTTGTCGGTAAATTACCTGTCCAAACATAATTTGAAATAGGAAAAGGGTTATTATTTCTTATAACTTGCCAACCTATATCTAGCGATGTTAAATTTTTTGTTCCTGTATTTTGAATGGAAATAGCAACGTCTTTTCCTGCATCACAAATAGCAGCTCCAGGTCGATCAAGTAATGTAGGATTTGCATCATTCGCAAAAGGGGGTTCTACTCGAACCCTAATTATTGGTCTTGTTGTGCCTGTTACAAAGGAGGACCCAGTGTTTCCGCAGTTTCCTGGACTATCAGCGTAATAAGTTCTGCTTCCGTTAAAAGGTAAACCAGATGTCCATTGAACAGAAGCATTACCATTGGTTAAATAGCTAGAATTATTTGAGCAAATCTCTATTACAATATTGTCACTACCATTCCAAGAAAACTCAGGAATTGCAAACGAATTCCAACCTGGAGTTGTTGTGTAAGTTGTTGGGCCATATACAGGAGATCCCATATTAGTTTCCCAAGCCAATAATGAAGGAGTGCTTGATGTGGTTTTAACCCAAACAGTATAGCCTTGTAAAGGGGGACATGAGTTTACATTTAAAACATTGAATGCAATTTCTGTAATATCTCCTTTTGTTGCTCCTGCAGCAGTTAACTCAGAACCTAAAATTAAATATTGTTGCCTAGTTCCCCAAAACCAATTTGCAAATGGAGATGGGTAACCTGTGCCTCCATTTGAACCAGTAGGAATACCTATTGTATAATCAACAGCTTGAGCCCTAACTAAGTTAGGTGATAATAATGTTGAAATTATTATGGCTATGTAAAGTAAATTCTTCATGTTATTTAGTCTAGGATTTCAACTCGGTGGATAAAATTTAAATTATCACCATTAATTTTTAGAATATAAAAACCAGGAGATACGTTTTGATAATTAATTTGACCTTTGAAGCTTTTTGAAGAGTTGCTTAAAGTTTTAGTATTTACTACTGAACCTTTTAAATCATGAAGACTTATAGATAAAGTTTCAGATTGTAAACTTGGTATCTCAATATTAAATTGACCTTGAGAAGGGTTAGGGTATACTATTACACCTTTATTGTTTAAACCTTCATTTATTCCAATATTAAAAATCTCGATAGTTTCACTTATGCTGCTTGTATCGCAAATATTACTTACTGAGTAAGTTACTTCGTAAATACCTTTTCCTGCATAAATATGAGTAGGTTCTTTTAGGCTAGATGTATTTCCATCACCAAAATCCCAAAAATGAACGTCTCCAATTGAATTGTTACTTGTAACATCAAATGTTAAATTATTTGTTACAAAAGTGTAGTCAGCATTTGACAATTGATTGGGAGTAACTAAAACAGTATCTCTGCTTATACATCCCTTATCATTAACTTCAACTGAATATAATCCTTGGCTAGAAACTGTAATAATATTAGTAGATGCTCCCGTAGACCAAGAATAGATCGAATTTGTAGGATTTGCCTCTAAAAATGTAGTTTGATTTCCGCAAATTATTGGTTTCCCAACAATTTGTGCTTCATCAGATTGGGTTACCTCAAGGGTATCTTTGCTTATACACCCATAAACATCTTCAACGGAAATTATATATAACCCAGGAGAATTTACCTTAATTGATTGTGTGGTTTCACCTGTATTCCAATTATAATTAACATTAGAAATATTAGCTGAAACTGTAATTTCTTGTCTCTTACAAATATTAGTATCTGAAGGAATACTTACAGGAATTTGATAAGTTACAGAAATTGTATCCTCTTTTACGCCGCACTCGTTTAAAAGTGAAATATAATAACTCCCAGGTGAAGTAACCATTAATGTAAGAACTGTATCTCCAGTTGACCAAATATTAATGTCTCCTGTATTTTTACCTCCTTTTAAGGTTAATACTTGGCCTATGCATAATCCTGTATCTGGACCTAGTGAAAATTCTGCAACTGGAGTAAACTCATCAGCTCCAATATCAGGTGTATTTTGATCTTTTAAATCATTATCAATATCGGTTAGAAAGAATGGTGATTTAAGGCCTTTCCCATTTAGGTTTAAATTACAAACATGCAAATCATTTGGCGTATTATAATACTGAGGATTTACGCTTATAGAGTTATTATCGTAACCTAAATTTTGCCAACTAACTAAATTAACAAAAGTTGCTCCATTATACTCAATTAAATTAATACCATTAGAAAACAAGTTATTATTATTAGAATTAAAAACAGAAGATGATTGACCAATGTAAAGTGCTTTTCCAATTCCAAAATGAACTAAATTATTGTTATAAATTTCATTTTGGCTTCCACCATCAATAAACATAGCATAGGAATCTTTATTATTTCCTTCTAAAGCCAAGTTATTATTAGAAACTACAGTAAAATCTGAAGATTCTATAGCAATGCCTTTAAATTCTGCTCCTGAGTAGCTAGCCCCAATGCCAATAAAGTTGTTGAATAAATAATTTTTATTATTTGATTTTGCTTTTGAATCGCTAAATAAAAATCCATTTAATGGAAACTCATCTGTGGCGCTTAAGTAATTTCCTTCAGCCATTATACCTCCACTAATCTTATTAAACTCAACAAGGGCAGAAGCTATATCTGAAGCACTAGAAGGAAAGTAGGCTGAATTAGATGCTAAGTTATTATTTTTAAATTTAATACCTCTCATTGCATTAAAGTGTGCGCCTTGAGCATATTGATTTCTAAATCTAGTGTTTTCAATATTTGTATTAGAGCCTTTCGAATTATTTAAACCAATACTTCCGCCTGTTATTTGAGAGTTATTAATTGAAAGATTTGAAGAATTTTCAAAGTTAATATTAATTAAATTATCACTTGTAGATTGCTCTCCACTACCAATAAAATTACAGTTATCAAAAATTATCCCTTCTACATCTTTTCCATCAACAACAATTCCATAAGGTGCAAGTGATGAACCTCCAGGAG
>JABAYK010000194.1:0-7010 GCA_018609045.1 Flavobacteriales bacterium | reverse complement strand
CAGGAGGTGTTACCAGGCCTCCAGAATTTCTAAATGCAAGGTTTTCAAAAATTATATTTTTAGCACCATTTAAATTTACTGTAAAGTTTGAATCTGCTGTTTGTGTGCTGAAATTAACCCTTGCCGAAGAACTTGGCCCGTCTAGCGCTCTAAAAATTATAGGAATACTAGGCGAAGTACCTAATATATTGTTTATAGTAAACTGCTCACTAAAAACAGAATCAATTACCTCAAAAATAACTGAGTCACATATTCCTTCTACACTATCTAAAAATTGAGTTGCTGTTGTAAAGTTGGGGAAGTCTGCTTTTAAACTTGCACTAGCAGAAGTGTCTCCAATAATAAACCTACCTCCTGAAAAGCCATTTGTCATTCTAATCATTAAAGAGTCGTCAGCTTTTAAACTATCAGGAATACCATTTGGAAATGTTGTAAAAACATATAGTGTATCACTTTGTTGAAACCCACCTTGAAGGCTTGGTAAAGCAACATTTGAGTCAATTTCTCCAGGAAATAATGGACCATAATATTTAAAGGTTCTTAAAGGTAATGGAGTAGGAGAACCTGGTCTAATTACCTGATAGCTAATGTTTACGCTATCTAAAATGCTATCTCCACTGTTAATTAAGTTAACCCAAACTCTGTTATCTATAGATCCACAAAGAGGATTTTTTGGATAAACAATTTCGCTAATTCCAGCTGAGTTTGCTATTGCAGAAGGTTCTATTTCTAGCCTAATAATGGGCCTATTTGTAGGAAGTAAATTTGAGGTAGATGGATTACCACAATTTGTTGGGTTGTCTGCTCTGTATGTTCTGCTGGCATTAAATGGCAAGCCAGTTGCCCACTGTGTAGAAGCATTTCCGTTAAAAACAAAGCTTGTATTATTTGAACACAATTCGATAACAATGTTATCTGTACCATTCCAAGGAATATCTGGAACAGTAATAGTATTCCAGCCAGATATTACATTCTGCGTAGTTGGGCCGTAAATAGGACTTCCCATATTTCCTTCCCAAGCATTTAATGATGCAGTTGGAGATTCAGTATTCAACCAAACCGTATAATTTTGAAGAGAAGGAACTACATTTAAGGCAACAACATTAAATGCAATTTCTTTAATATTTCCTTCAACAGCACCAAGTGCGGTTAATTCTGATGCAAGAATTAAATATTGCTGCCTAGTTCCCCAATACCAATTTGCAAAAGGTGCAGGATAGGTAGTTCCGGTATTTGACCCATTTGGAGTACCCACTATATATTGAGTAGACTGACCTATAGATGCTATAGGAAATATGGTTATTAGTAACAAAAGTGAAAGTATAATTTTTCTCATGTGTTAAGTTGTAGTTTGGTTATTTTTTTTCAATTCTTTGGTAATATGAGAATCCTTCAGATGTTAATTTTAAAATATATACCCCTGAAGAAAGAGAATTTAAGTAAATAGATTCTACTTGGTTTTTAGAAATTATGTTCAGGCTCTTCTCAAAAACAATTGATCCTTTTAAGTCTATAATTGACATGCTTACTAAACCATTTGGTAAGTCAAGAAGGCTAACATTAACAATATCATCGGCTGGGTTAGGATAGACTAAAATACTTTCACTCGCATTTAATTTATTTAATCCAACACCAATTGCAGAAATTTCTTCTGTAGTGCTAGAAGTGTCGCAAATATTACTTACTGAGTAAGTAACATTATAAAATCCAGGAGAAGAATATGTGTGGGTTGGCTTTTTCAATGAAGATGTATTTCCATCGCCAAAATCCCAAGCATGAACATCACCTATTGAGTTATTTTGAGTTACAGCAAAAGTTAAATAGGATGTAGTAAAAGTATAGTTTGTTTCTGAAAGAGGATTTGCTGTTACTATAACAGTGTCTTTACTTAAGCAACCTTTGTCATTAACTTCAACCCAATATAAACCTGGGTTCGAAACTGTAATAATGCTATTATTTCCCCCATTTGACCAACTGTAAGTTGAATTTGAAGGTTTTGCTTCTAAAAATGTAGTTTGATTTCCGCATATAACCGCCAAACCTTCAATATTAGCTATACCTGACTGAGTTACAGTAATTGTATCATTACTTATACAACCAAAGTTATCTTCAATTTTTACAGAATAAGTTCCAGGAGAATTAACAGAGATTGACTTGGTACTTTCACCTGTATTCCAATCATAGTTTACGTTGCTAACATTTGCCTCTAAGGTAATGGTCTGCTTAGCACAAATATTTGTGTCTTTTCTTAAGTTTACTGCAGTTTGGTATGTTACATTTATAGTATCTTGTTTAATACCACACTCATTAAACATTGTTATATAAAAAGCACCTGGATTACTTACATTAATACTTAGAGCAGTATCCCCTGTTGACCAAACATTTAAGTCACCTGTGTTTCTGCCACCTGTAAGGGTTAGTGACGCGCCGGTGCAGAGTCCAGTATCGGCACCAAGATTAAATTCAGCAATTGGGGTAAACTCGTCAGCTCCAATATCTGGTGAATTTGGATCTTTAGGATCATTATCAATATCTCCAGTAATAAATGGAAGCTGAATACCACCGCCATTTAATGCTAAATTACATACATGTAAATCTTCTGGAGATTTATAATACTGAGGGTCATCGCTAATAGAATTTAGATCATATCCAATGCTATTCCAAGTGGTTAAGTCGGTAAAAGCAGAACCTGTATAGTCACAAATATTACTACCTGTTGAATAAAGGTTATTATTATTGGAAGCTATTACCGTTGATGGAGTTGCAAATACAACAGCTTTTCCAACGCCAAAGTTTGCAAAACTATTGTTGTAAACTTCATTTTGACTACCGCCATCTGCCAAGAAAGCGCTTGCATCACCCCCATTTCCTTCTATGGCAATGTTGTTATTTGAAACTACTGTAAAGTCTGAGTTTATTAAAGCAATACCACCAAAATCAAAACCCGAGTAACTTGCTCCAATTCCGATGAAATTATTGTAAACTAAGTTTTTGTTATTAGCCTTACCTTGTGAGCCAATAAATGCAATACCAAAAAGCGGGAATTGATCTTGACCATAAATATTATTTGCAAAGGCGTTAACCCCTCCTGAAACATTATTAAAAACTAATTGGGCCGCGTAAAGTCCTCCATTTGTTGGAGTAACATAACCAGAATTAGACGACATTTCATTATGGGAAAATTCAATATCTATGGATGCCGTGAAAGTAGCCCCTTGAGCATGTTGGTTTCTAAAAGTATTGTTTGTGATAATGGTATTATTACCACCATTTAAATCTATACCAAAAGCGCCATCATTAATTCTGCAGTTGTTTATCCAAAAACCATCAGAATTGCTGATTTTAAAATTGGCAAGACCAGTAGTTGAATTTGTTATCTTACTGCCACCAATAGCACAATTATTAAATATACTACCATTTGCTCCATCAGCTTTTACAACAATGCCATAAGGTGAGGCGGTTCCGCCCGAAGGTGATAATAGAGCTCCTGGATTAACAAGGGTTAAGTTCTCAAAAAATACATGAGTAGCTCCGTTTAACCAAACTGTATAGTTTGAGTCAATTACTTGACTTGTAAACCTTAACTGAGCTGTTGAATTTGCCCCGTTCATTCCCCTAAAAATAATTGGAGTAGTAGGAGAAGTTCCAACAATATTATTAATAGTCAGTTGCTCAACAAAAGTTGAATCAATTACATCAAAAATTACCGAATCACATATACCTTGTATGCTATCTAAGAAATTTGCAGCTGCAGTAAAACTTGGAAAATCGGCTTGCATTGCAGCAGTGCTAGAGGTATCTCCAATGGTAAAGTGTCCACCAGGAAATCCATCAATCATTCTCACCATTATTGTGTCATCAAGGCTTAAACTATCTGGTACTCCATTTGGCATAGAAGTATATAGATAAAGAGTGTCTCCAGCTAGAAATCCACCTTGAAAAGTAGGAAGAACAACGTTGGAGTCAATTTCTCCAGGTAAAAGAGAACCATAATACATGATGGATCTTAGGGGAAGAGGAGTAGGAGAACCTGGCCTAACTACTTGATAGCTAATTCTAACACTATCTAAAATATTATCACCACTATTCTCTAGATTCATCCACACTCTATTGTCAATCGAACCACAAAGAGGGTTTTTAGGGTAAACAACATTTGCTACCCCTGCGTTATTAGGAGGACCTCTAAACTCATCTGCACCAATATCTGGTTTAGTGGTGCTTCTGTTTTCTAAGTCAATATCCACAGTTACGCTTGCAAGTGGCAATCCTTTTCCATCTAAATTAGGGTCTAAACCTAAATGTAAATCAGTTGCTGAAACAAAATTTGGAATAACACTTACCGAATTAGCATTCATTCCTGAGGTAGCTTTTAATGCAGCCAAATTTGCTACAGTAGAAGTTCCATAATAACCAAGAGAACCTGCAGAATACAAACAGTTGTAATCCATTTGAGTGATAGCATTTGCAGCCGTAGAATTAATATATACAGCTTGTGAACTACCATTACTCATGAAAATATTATTCATAATATTAACATCAGTATAAGCTGAATTTCCATTAAAGAAAAAAGCTCTAGTAGAGGTATTACCGCCTTGGTGAACAACTGTATTATGGTAAAAGTCGGTAGCGCTAGCTGCAAAACAGTAAATTCCGTAATTGGTAGAAGTTGCACCTGTATTTAATTGTAAAACGAAATTATTTGCTATTAAAGCTCTCGTATTGGCATTACCTTCTATGTAGGCCAAGTACAAAGAATATCCTCCAGATGGAGAATCATATTGATAATCATTTCCTACAATTTGAGGTGCGTTATTTTGGTAATAATAATACAAACCATAGGGAAAAGTATAAGCATTAGATGGTCTAATGTAGTTATTTGAACAAACGCTACCTGATCCGTACCAATAGTAAATACCCATATAGTAAAAATTGGTAATTCTAGAATTGGTAATAGAAAAGTTATTCATTCTGGATGTAGTAGAGGCACCTCTTAGATAAGCTCCATAAGAACCTCCATCAATAACACAGTTGTCAATTGAAATATCTGAGGGAGATGAACCCGCATCACAAAAAACTACTGACCTTAAATTAGAAGTAGAGTTTGATGTTGGAGCAGAAAGAGAATCATCCACAAAATTGATAAACGAACTGTTTCCTGAAATATCAATAACTCTTGAAGTGCTAGAGTTGGTGTTTACAATACCTAACCCTTTAATAGTTACATAACTTGTACCATTAATTTTCCAAACAAAATTGTTTGCTGAGCTACCAGCAAATTGAACTGTAGGTATGCTGGTTATTCCAGTATCAGGTTCAAATGTTATTGTGTTTGTGGGTGAGGTGCCATTTACATTATCAAGAGTAAGTTGTTCAGGATAAGTACCACTTCTTACTTTAAAAACAGTTGGACCACAAACTCCACTATTATTTAGATCTGTAAATGCAGCAGAAAAAGTTGGATAATCTGGCGATGCACCTCCAATAGTGTAAGTTCCAGATATGGCCGGTTTTAAATCGACTAAAATTGTATCGTTATCATTAACAGTATCAGTTACATTGTTTGGACTAAAAGTCCAAGCTTTTAAGGTTGTAGTTTGATTTGCTAAAAATGTAGAAGATCCTAATAAAACAGTAGCATTATCAGGTCCTGCACCCCCTAAAGTATCAAGAAGACCGTTATAGGTTACAGGGGTTTGTAAAACTCCATTTAATGACCATCCAACAGATACTGGAGAAATTTGATTACTACCCGAGTTTTTAATTTTTACCGAAATATTTTCAGTACCTGGACAAAAAGCATTTGGCGAAACCAGCTCTGAAATTCCAGCATTATTGAAACCTTTATTTGCAACTTCATAATAAACAGTTCCTAAAAACTGCCTAGTTGAAAATGTAGGATTCGGTGGACCGCCACCATAACCTACATTTGGTCCATTGTCAATGGTTAAAATACCATCAGTAAAAGTTGAAGGCCCAGATGCATAAGTCATATACCTTAAACTACCAGCAGCAATAAAGAAACCATAAGTTTGACCACCTGGAATAAGAATATTAAGATTATTTGCAAACGGTACTGGCGATGTAGAATTTCCGGTTCCTGTAAAGCCACTAATTTGCGTCCATCCTGGACTAGAAATCGTGGGAGGACCACTTATTGCAGTAGTAGAATACCAAACGCTTCCTGATTGAGAGCCGGTGGTTAATGTAACATCTATAGCTTGAACAATAATATCTGTAGAAGCCGTTATGTTAAAGGATACTCCTGATTGGCCATTGTTTGCGACCAAAGGTGGAGAAGTTGTAACTGAGCTGAGTTGAGAAAAGCAAAAAAAGTTAATGGTTAGGAGACAAATAATTAATAATATTTTCTTCATAATTTCAATTTTTAGCCAGTTTTCAATCGAATCCGTAAATTTAAAAAAATATAGATTCCAACCAATTATTTATACTCTGTTGGTTTACTGTAAGTTAGGTTTGTTAAGGAGTTATTTTAAATACTTTGTAACGTCCTTTTCTGTAATTTCTGAACCCCCAAGTATTAATAATCTTTCTACAATATTTCTGCACTCTCTGATGTTTCCTGGCCAAGAATATTTTTGCAGTTCTAAAATTGCTTGATTTGTAAATCTCTTTTTTGGAAGTCCTTGTTCATCAGTAATTTGAGAAACAAAGTGAGGTACTAGTAATTCGATGTCTTCCAACCTTTCAGATAATGAAGGTGATTTTATTAAAATTACGGACAATCTGTGGTACAAATCTTCCCTAAAATTTCCTTCTTTTATTTCATGTTTGAGGTCTTTGTTTGTAGCTGCCAAAACTCTAACATCAACACTTAACTCTTTCTCACCTCCAACCCTAGTTATTTTTTTTTCTTGAAGAGCTCTCAAAACTTTGGCCTGTGCAGAAGAACTCATGTCTCCAATTTCATCTAAAAATAAGGTTCCTCCGATGGCTTGCTCAAATTTGCCTAACCTTTGTTTATGAGCAGAAGTAAAGGCACCTTTTTCATG
>JABAYK010000158.1 GCA_018609045.1 Flavobacteriales bacterium | reverse complement strand
AGCACTACCCCAAGTAAACCCTGAGCCAAATGCGGCCATACAAAGTAGGTCGCCTCGCTTTACTTTTCCTTCGGCAAATGCCTCGCTTAAAGCAATAGGAATTGAAGCTGCTGTAGTGTTTCCGTAACGCTGAATGTTGTTGTAAACCTGATCATCTCTAAGGTTCATTTTTCGCTGAATGTATTCTGAAATACGCAAGTTGGCTTGGTGCGGAATAAGTAAATCAATATCTTTTGATGTGAAGTTGTTGGCTTCTAAACCTTCATTTATGGCTTCCATAAATCGAGTTACAGCGTGCTTAAATACAGCGGGGCCATTCATATAAGCTCTATGCTCTTCATTTTCGAGCATTTCTTTTGTCAATCGATCTTTTCTCTTGCTTCCTGGATGTTCTAAAATTAGTTCCCTTGCAAACTCGCCTTGAGAGTGTAAATGAGTGGAAATTATTCCTCGATTGTTACCTTCTTCGCTTCGAGAAATTACAACTGCTCCTGCTCCATCACCAAAAATTACGGCAATGTTTCTGCCTTTATTGCTGTGGTCTATGATGTTACTTTGAACTTCAGAACCTACCAACAAAATGTTTTTGTATGCTCCACTTTTTATAAAAGCGTCTGCCATAGAAAGACCGTAAACAAAGCCTGAACATTGTTGCCTAATATCAAAAGCCGGAATAGTATCAAAACCCATTTGTTGTTGCAACAAAACACCACTTCCTGGAAAATTATAATCTGGGCTTAAAGTCGCAAAAATGATTAAGTCTATTTCTGATTTATGAATTTGAGCTCTTTCTAAAGCCATTTCGGCCGCCTTAACTCCCATGCTAGAAGTTGTATCAAAACCTTCTTTATAATACCGCCTTTCTTGTATGCCAGTTCTCTCGATAATCCAATCGTTAGAAGTGTCCATCATTTTTTCTAGGTCGGCATTAGTTACAACCTGTTCAGGCACATAATGCCCAACACCTTTAATAATACTTTTCATACTCGAAGGATTGCGTAAAATTCAAAAATAGCAGAAATGGAAAAAGATTAATAAGCTCTTTCGTCTCTGCCTTCTACATAATTTACAAAGGCTTTGTTAACCACTTTCATTCCACCTGGCGTTGGGTAGTTTCCTGTAAAGTACCAATCGCCTAAATTTTCAGGACAAGCAATATGCAAATCTTCCACCTTTTGGTAAATAATATCTAAATCACATTGTAGGCCTTCAGGTCTAAGTAGTTCTGCAATTTTTTTAGAAATTTCTTCATCTGTAAAAGGCTCATAAATAGCTTTTACAGCATTTATGGCTTGCTCTTTTGGCAAGGTGGCTTGCACCTTACAGTTTTTGTAAACTTCTTGAATTAGGTTTTCTTGGCCTCTATCTTTTAGCAATGCAACAGCAGCTTTAAAAGCAATAAAATCTCCAATTTTAGCCATATCAATACCATAACAATCTGGATATCTTATTTGTGGAGCAGAAGAAACTATTATGATTTTTTTAGGATTTAACCTTGCTAAAATTCTAATGATAGATTCTTTTAAAGTTGTTCCTCGAACAATAGAATCATCAATTACCACCAAATTATCTTTATTGGCATTTACAGTTCCGTAGGTAATGTCGTAAACGTGCGCTACAAAGTCGTTTCGGTTTTTATCATCGGTAATAAAGGTGCGAAGTTTTGCATCCTTAATGGCAATTTTTTCGACCCGTGCTTTTTTCTCGATGATGTTTTTTAATTCCTCTTCGGTAATTTGAGAGCCCAATTTTTTAATCTTCTCAAACTTTTGCTGGTTTAATACATCTTCAATTCCTTTTACCATTCCGTAAAAAGAAGTTTCGGCAGTATTTGGAATAAAAGAGAAAACGGTGTTTTCAATATCGTAATCAATACTTTTTGAAATGGCAGGAATTAACGATTTACCTAATGCTTTTCGCTCTTTGTAAATATCTTCATCACTTCCACGAGAAAAATAAATTCTTTCAAAGGAGCAAGCTTTTCTTGGTAATGGTTGTCTTATTTGAGTTTCGCTAATGGTCCCATCTTTTTTAACGATAAGGGCATGGCCTGGTTTTAATTCTTGTATTTGATTTTTTTGAAAGTTAAAAGCCGTTTGGATAACAGGTCTTTCTGAAGTTGCTACTACTATTTCATCATCATGATAAAAATAAGCAGGCCTAATTCCAGATGGATCTCTCAAAACAAAAGCATCTCCATGGCCAAATAATCCACACATGGTATAACCTCCATCCCAATCTTCGGCAGATCGTTGTAAAATATTAGCAACATCAAGCTTTTTTGCAATTCTATCTGTTATTTCAGCATTTGAGTAACCAAGCGATTTATATTTTACGAAAAGTTCTTCGTTTTCTACATCTAAAAAGTGACCGATTTTTTCTAAAACTGTAACCGTATCAGCAAATTCTTTAGGATGTTGACCCAAATCTACCAAGAGTGAAAAAAGCTCATCAACATTGGTAAGGTTGAAGTTTCCGGCCAACACCAAATTACGTGTCATCCAATTGTTTTGCCTTAAAAATGGGTGGCAACTTTCTATTGAATTTGAACCAAAAGTTCCGTAACGCAGGTGACCTAAGAACAACTCGCCTGTATATGGCAAATTCTTTTTTAGCCATTGTACATCATTAAATTCTTCAGGGTTTTCTTTTTGTGCTTCGGCAAACCTTTGGTTTATTTCAGCAAAAATATCTTGTATTGGTTTGTTGCTGTTAGACCTTTTACGGGCAATGTATCTGTTGCCTGGTTCTATGTCGAATTTTATGTTTGCTACACCAGCTCCATCTTGACCACGATTGTGCTGTTTCTCCATCAGGAGATACAATTTATTTAGGCCATAAAAAGGTGTTTTGTATTTTTCTTGGTAGTACTCAAGTGGCTTTAAAAGCCTTATGAATGCGATACCGCATTCGTGTTTTATTGCGTCGCTCATCTAGATGTTTCCGAATAAGGAAGTTGCAAATTTAGTTTATTTATTTCCTAAACAAACCTCTTGTCAGCCTCCATTTTTGTGCCGCATTTATTGCAAGTTCTTAAGTCATCTGAAGCATAAAAATCTTTAAAAACAGGCAAAAAATCTTTCTCGATATTGGTTAAATGAAAGTACTTTTCGTAGAGTTTATTATTGCAATTATCGCAGTACCACTGTAAACCATCTGTATGGGCATCTTGTCTTTTTCTTTCGATTACTAAGCCAACAGAGTTTTCGGGTCTAATTGGAGAATGGGGAACATTGCCTGGCAACAAAAACATTTCTCCAGCTTTTATTGGCACATCAACCGATTTGCCATCCTCTTGTACTTTAACCAAAATATCGCCTTCAAGCTGATAAAAAAGTTCTTCTGTTTCATTAAAGTGATAATCTTTTCTTGCGTTTGGGCCTCCAACTATCATTACAATATAATCTCCTGCATCTGCATAAAGATTCTTATTTCCAACAGGAGGCTTTAGTAAATCTCTGTTGTCTTCAATCCACTTTTGTAGGTTAAATGGTTTTTGTATTGCCATAAAAATGTGTTTGTTTGCGATAAATATATAAAACCTTAATTTGGTTTGGTAAAATTACATTTATGGATTTAAATTTTGAAGGAAAAACTGCTGTTGTTTGTGGAAGTACACAAGGCATTGGAAAAGCTACTGCACTTGAGCTGGCAAGAAATGGCGCTACTGTTATACTGGTAGCAAGAAACGAAGAGAAATTAAAAGCTGTAAAGAAAGAATTAGATGCATCAAGAAACCAAAAACACACCTATTTGGTAGCTGATTTTTCTGACCCTTCTGGTTTAAGTTTAGTTTTAGAAAACAACAAAACACTACTAAAACAAGTAAACGTTTTGGTGAATAATACTGGTGGCCCTCCGGGAGGAAAAGCGATTGAAGCACAAATTGAAGAGTTTCGATATGCCTTTAACCAACATTTAATTTGTAATCATTTAATGTTACAGGCTTGTATTGGAGGAATGAAATCTTCAGGTTATGGAAGGGTAATAAATGTAATTTCAACTTCTGTAAAAGTTCCGTTAAACAATTTAGGCGTGTCAAATACCATAAGAGGAGCCGTTGCCAATTGGAGCAAGACTTTAGCCAACGAGTTGGGTGAATTTGGCATAACAGTAAATAATGTGCTGCCAGGCGCTACAGATACAGAGCGATTATCATCAATAGCTGAAAACAAGGCAACAAAAACAGGAAAATCTGTTGAGGAAGTTTTAAAAGAAATGGGTAACCAAGCTCCACTAAACCGAGTAGGAAAACCTGAAGAAACAGCCAATGCTATTATATTTTTAGCATCACCTGCTGCAAGTTTTATAAGCGGAATTAATCTACCTGTTGATGGTGGAAGAACACCATGCTTGTAAAAAATGCGGTAATTATCTTAAATAATTACGTTGTTTTACGTAGAGGGGCAACTTGCCTTTAGGTATAAATTTGTTTTTATAAACTTTAAACCTCATTGCCATGAAAACAAAATTTTATTCTTTAACAGTAGCCTTATTCTTAATAGCAGGTGGCTTATTTGCTCAAAACAATGTTGTAAAAATTAAACCCGTAAGACTTGGTCTTAAACAGCTTTCATTAGAATATGAAAGAGTAATTATTCCAAAATTAACTGCTTCTTTAAATTTTACTTATCAATTGCCTTATGAATTAGCTCAAGCAGAATTAGGTGGAGTTGCTCCTGAATTAACAGGCTTTTCTATTTCTCCTGCGGTTAGGTTTTATCCAACCGTTAAAAAAGAAACCCCTAGAGGATTTTACCTTGAAGGATTTTTTAAATACCAAAAAAATGAAATTGGCTTGGGTTATGATTTAGACATTAATGGCTTATTAGATCCAAATGCTCCAGCAAATACTTTCCCTGCTTCTCAAACTTATGATTTTGTAGGAAGTGTGACAGCAACTGGCGGTGGTATTGCCTTGGGTACCCAATGGCTAATTGCCGATAGATTTTCTATCGATTGGAAATGGTTAGGTGCTGGTATTTACAAAACAACAGTTGGCGTTGATGTAGCAGGAAGCCTTCCTTATGACCCAACTTTAGTTGTAAATACTGGAGGTGTAACTACTGATAATAATCCTAAATGGGCTGATGCTGAAGATATTATAAGCGCTGAATTACCTGAATTTCCTGGTGTTGAATTAAGTACTTCGTCAACTGATGCTGCAGCCGGAAAAGGAAGCGTTGGAGTTTCTGCTTCAACATTTACAGCTTTACCAAGATTTGCTTTAACCTTTGGGTTTGCTTTCTAAGAAACTTAATTGAAATTATTAAAAAGGCCGTTGCGAATTTTCACAACGGCCTTTTTTTTACAATATTTTCATTCCCAAATTAATGGTAAACATATTGTTTCTTACCGATTTTGATTCATCGATATAACTAATTCCAAAATTATACCTAGCATCTAAAGTAAGTTTCCAAACATCAACACCTAAACCGGTTTGAAAACTATATGCTGCTTGGTCTTTTAACGCGATAATATCTTCTGTTGGTACACTTGTGTTTGGTAAATCATTTTTAGATATCGTAACATCTTTATTTAAAACAATAGATGCTACAGGGCCTGCATTGGCTCTAATTTTAAACAACGGAATATCTAAAAGTTGATAACCTACCATAACAGGAACATCAAGTGTGGTTAATTTTAACTCTTGAGTTGCGTCAAAGCTTTGTCCGCTCGAGCCATTTGGAGAATAAGTAAAATCAATATCTCCTCTTTTTAAACCTATAAAAGCTTCAGGCTGAATAATGAGCTTTTTTAAGGTTAGCCTTGCAAACACACCACCTTGCAAGCCTGCTTGTGCTGCTTGGGTATAAGATGAAACATCTGTTGACAAACTTGTTTGGTTAAATCCAACGGAGGGGCCAAAAGTAAATGGTGAAATTTGGCTAAAGCCGCTTAATGATATTGCAAATGCAGCAATTGAAAAGATAATTTTTTTCATGTAAAATTTTATTCGTTAAACAATAGTTTAAAACCTTTTCCATGCACGTTAATTATTTCAACGCGATCATCAGATTTTAAATATTTGCGCAATTTAGTAATATAAACATCCATGCTACGAGAATTAAAGTAAGAATCGTCTCCCCATATTTTTTTCAATGCATAGGTTCTGTCTAAAACATCGTTTAAGTTAATAGCAAGCAGCTCCAGTAAATCTGTTTCTTTAGAAGTTAGTTTCTTGTCTTCTTCGCCACCTTTTAAAACTTGCGTTTTCTTGTTGAACATAAACTTACCAATTGTATATTCATCTTGCTGTTGATTTTTGGGATTGGTTTGAGTTCTTCTCAAAACGGCCTTAATTCTCATCAACAGCTCCTCCATGCTAAATGGCTTTTTTACATAATCATCGGCACCAATTGCAAAACCTTGAATGGTATCTTCTTTCATAGATTTTGCGGTTAAAAAAATAATCGGAATATCAGTATTAACCCTTCTTATTTCTTTTGCTAAGGTAAACCCATCTTTAATAGGCATCATTACATCCAAAATGCAAAGGTTATAGCCACCCTTTAAAAATTCCTTAAAGCCCTCATCTCCATTTCTACAAAGGGTACTTTTATAGCCTTTGGCTATCAAATATTCGTTTAAAATTGACCCTAGATTTGGGTCATCTTCAACTACTAATAAATTAATTTCTTCCATGTTAATTGGTTTTT
>JABAYK010000074.1 GCA_018609045.1 Flavobacteriales bacterium | reverse complement strand
TTTTTAAAGGCACATCATGTAAGTGGTTATGCACTACCTCTTCTCTATGTCTAATGGCTAATGGAACCGCTCTGTATTTTCTCCTAAAGTCAATGTCTCTTAAGGTTTTCCCTTCGAGGTTTGAAGAAGCTGTTACCACCATTTCAATAATAGATGAGTTTTTTCCCCGCAGATTGTCATCGCCAATTTTTACTGCTGTTGAAAGTTGAATTTTTGCGCGATCTTTTAGTTTTTTTATTTTTTCTACATCGCAACGAACTTTAAGAATATCGCCAGCTTGTAACTCAGTATCGCCTGATGGTAAAGAGAAAACAGAATCTTTTCTTCTAATCTCTATAATATCCATTTCGAGCTCTTTAACAATTACAGAGTCCATAATTCTTTTGCCAACTATTTCGGCTCCATCCAAAAGTTCAATTTCGGTTAAATAGTCGCGCAAACTAAATTGATTGTCGAGGTTTTCGGTAGATTTATTATCTGGCAATAACTTATTCCCTATCAACCACATATAAAGTAATCCTGCCACCAAAAGAATTAGTCCGATTGGGGTCATTAAAAACATATTGAAGGGTTCTAAACCTTCTTTTTCGGCTATTCCACTTACTAAAATATTGGTTGATGTGCCTATTAAAGTACAAACTCCTCCAAAAATACTTGCGTAAGAAAGCGGAATTAACATTTTAGATGAGCTCTGCCCAGAAGCATGAGCAATTTGCATAATAACAGGAATAAATACTGCAACAACAGGGGTGTTGTTTACAAATGCAGAAACTACTGCAATCATAGCCATCATGGCAAACATGCCCCTCGAAAAGCTGTTTCTAAATGTTTTTGAAAGCCTAAAAGCCAACACTTGTAATGCGCCAGATTTTAAAATGGCATGGCTTAAAATAAACATAAAAGCCACAGTTATTGTAGCAGAATTGCTAAAGCCCTCTACACCTTCTTCAGGAGTAATTACACCCGAAAAAATAAGCACTAACATAACCAAAATGGCAACTAAATCTATTGTAATAACCTCGGTGGCGAAGAGAATTACCGCGCAAAATATTACGCTTAAAACAATGTTTGCTTCTGTTGTCAAGTTGGACTAAATTTTTGCAAATCTATATAAAGTCTATAAATTTAGTAGGGTTATTGTTTTTTTGCCTTTTTTTCTTCTCTATGCACTATTTGTGCTAAGGAAGATCTTTTTAATAAATCAACAGTTTGGTTCCTAACATCCATAAACACATCTCTAATTCCGCAAGTGCTTTCGTCAATGCATTCTTCGCAGCGTTCGTAGTATTTGTAAGTTACACATGGTAAAAGCGCAATTGGTCCATCAAAAAGACGCATTACATCTGCAAGGTTTACTTCATTAGGATTTTGCAAAAAATAATATCCACCTCCTCTTCCCTTTTTTGAGCTAAGAATTCCTGCTTTTTTTAAATCCAACAAAATGGCTTCTAAAAATTTTTGAGGAATATTTTGTTCTTCTGCAATTTTTTGAATTAAGATTGGCCCATCATCATGATGTTTGGTTAAATAAACCAAGGCATTAATTGCATATTTTGTTTTTTTCGAAATCATGATATTAGCTACAAAAATAGATTTAAGAAAACAACAAAGTAGGCTAATTTTGTTTTTATGAAATTGAGTTTGTTTTTAATGCTGTTTCTTCTTGGTTTTGGTGCAACAGCTCAAAAGGGATGGCAGTATGATAAAATTAGTGGATTTGAAATTAAAGATACTGTTGCAATTTTAAAAGAAGGAACAAAAAGTTTAGATACTTCTTACTTTTTTGAAAAAGATAGTTTATTGGGCATAAAGAAACTAACCAAGGTTTATGGCGCTTTCGCTGATAGGTTTCCTAATATTTATGGAGACTCCACCTTAATTTATACTACTAAAAATGATACACAAATAATAATTACAAAAAAGTTTTTTAGCGGCAAGTCACTTAATATTCATAACGACAGTTTAAATAAAGCCTTTCATAGGGTTAAGTATGACGATTCGCAAACAGGCGAGGTTTTAATTCCACTAAAAAAGAAGTTAAAAACCAACTTCGAAGATGAAAAAATTTACATCGTTAAGCAAACAAAAACAACCATAACCAAAGGAAAAAAAGGTAAGGTTGTTGTTGCAAATAAGTATCCTTTAAAAAGGGGGTATTTTGAAAAACCTAATTATATGGTTTCTAAAAAAGCAGCTGACATCGAAGAGGCAAACGAAACAAATAGGCTATATCACAAAAAGATAATTTTCGACAAAAAAGGAAATATTACAAGTTTTTATTTCACTGATGACCCGCAAAATATTTACTCAATTTTGGCAAACCCATCGTTTGAGTTGGTTAAATAAACATTTCGTGTTTGATAAGTATCTGTTTTTCAAATAAATGGTTTATAAATGATCTGTTTATTTGACTCTCAAAAGCTTTGTGAAAAAGTTAACCCTCTTTTATTTTCTTGCCGTTTTGATGTTTCTTACATCATGCTCAGGAATAAACACCCAAAAAATTCACGAAGATTTTGAAGTTCATACGCTTTATTCTAACATTTCAAATGTGCATTTGGTAAGGTATTACGATAGCTACTTTTTGGTTGATGCAGGTATTGAGGGAGAGGAAGTTAGAATAGAAAACCAGTTAGCGGCTCTTGGTGTAAATGGCAAAGATTTAAAGTTTATTTTACTTACCCACGGCCATACTGATCATGCCGGTACTTCGAAGTATTTTAAAGAAACTTATGGCATTCCTATAATTGTTGGCGAAGGAGATTTGCCTATGTTGTTAAGTGGTAAAAACGATAGTTTGTGTGCCACCTCATTTTTAGGTGAAATTACAAGGCTTTTTGTTCCAGCCCAATATCCCCCAGTTGAACCAGATGTGGTTGTAAGTGAATCTATTAATTTAAAAAACTATGGTGTTGATGGAACTATTATTCCTATGAAAGACCACACTGAAGGAAGTTTAATTCTAGTTTTAGAAAAAACTGCTTTTGTTGGAGATTTACTTAGAGGAAAAGCAATGGCTAAAAACACACCAGCATTAATATTTTACCAATGTAACTTGGAGGAAAACCAAAAAAATGTAATTAAAACCCTTTTATTTAACTGTGATATGTGGTTTACAGGTCATTTTGGACCACTTAAAACATCTCGAATTCAATCTTGGTTAGAATCTAAACCTTACAATTAGCAGTATGATTGAAAAAGCTTTGTGGTTTATTCACGGTAAATCCGCCACTAAATCAAATTACTTTTTAATACATGGGGTTTCTATTTTATTGGCCCTTTTCTATTTTTGGTTTTTTATTCCATACCAATACTTTTCTAGTTGGTAAACACTAATTTTCTTTGGTGTTTTTTGGGATCTTTTCGGTGGCCTTATTGCAAATTTTACTCTTTCAACAAAGCAATATTAGAACAGCCAAAGCATTGGTTTTAAAGAATTTTACCTAAGTATACATTTTATGCAGCCAATTCTATTGTACCTGGTTTTTGGGTGGGATTTAATTACTTGTGTTTTGTTATTAACCCTTACTTTGGGGTTGGCTAGGTGGTTAATTGTATTGCCAAAAAAAGCAAATAATGTATTGTCAATTATTTTTTGTGGGTTTCTCGTTTGGGCATTGTACAACTTTGAAGGATACGAAGTTGAAACCTTAATTTTAGGATTTGGGTACATTGCAAAAATAACTTTAGGCTTTTCGCTTAAATGGTTTTAAAAAGCTTTTTGTGACCCAATCCACGCTCTTTTATTATTTCTGAAATTGGTCTTTTTTCAAACTTACTTTCTAACCAACTGATAATATCGAAATAATAAAAAGGCCTTTTTTCATAAGGCTTTTCTGAAATTACAATCATTTTTTTGTATAAGTTTCTTAATTCGATTTGAGTTTGGTGCCTATCCATTCTACTAGTTTTCTTCAAGAACTTGAATATTTCTTTTTGAAAGAGATTTAAATCCTCATTCCTACCTAAATAGTGGTAGGTTGACCTAATGGTATTTGCCAAAAAAAACTCATTTTTTAATTCGAAATAGCAAACTGTAAGCAATATTCTAGCAAACGAGTTTATATCTTGTCTAAGATTGGTAAACTGCTGATAAAGAATTTTATTTAAAAAAACTGAGGCCTCATTAAACAAGCCTGCACCAAAATACATGCTTGCTATTTTGTAATAAACCGAATTAATATACCTTCTTTCAAAAAACTGTTTGTTTTGGTTAATCTCTTCTAATACATTCGGTATCAAATTCACACCTTGTTCGAAACTTCCTTCCATAAAGTTTAAATTAAAGGTGTGGTTAATTTCATATTTCAAATGCATCACCTTTAAATTCTGGTTCAGTTTTTTGTAATTAACTTTTTTAAAATCATGTAGTTTGGCCTTAATTGCTAAAAACTTCTTTTTGTAATTCAATCTAAACAAGCTGCTTAACAAAGAATTTAGACCTCTAAAATACTGGGCGGTCAATTTTAAGGTTAAATCTTTTTTCTCTATAATTTCAACCCATTTTAATGCGTGCTTGTAACACATTGTAAAGTTTTGGATAATGTAATTGTACCAAAAAAATGCCTGGTGATAATATATTTTTTGGTTTACAGATAAAACTTGATAATTCAAATTAGGCAATAATTTAAAGAATAACCTCCGAGTTTCTTCATATTCATTTGGGTTTTTTACATATCCTTTTTCTTGGTATAATCCATAAAAAGTAAGCGCTAACCCTGATAGCGTATTCAGCATTTCAACTTCATTTACCATAAGAGAAGCCTCTGCTGTAAGGTCTTTCGCAATACTACTTGGCCTGCCAGTAACAAAATGCAGTTCTATCAGTTTTTCTAAGTGCAATACCTCCAACAAAAGCAGTTCTCTTTGCCACTTTTTTGCCTGTGTTTTTGCAGTATCTAAAACCCATAAACTTTGTGGATACAAGCCTTTGTTAAATAAAGCTTGGGCATTATCAAGTTGTTCTCTTATTTTTATATCGGTATCGTGTTCGGCTTCTTTTTGCCTTAGCGTTTGTAATATTTTATTTAGTAAATGTCTTTTTAAATTAGAAAGTTGTTGAAGCTTTATGGATGGATGTTTTGTTAAAAATTTTTTTTGATCAAACTTTTGGTACCTTTCAATAAGCCTAAATAATTGAACAAATTTTAGGTTCTCTTTATCTGCATTTTTATTTAAATACAGTTGAAAACGCTTTTTTTCAGCCTTGTTTAAAGCATTAATAACGCATTCTAAATGATAAGTTAGATTGTTATCCATTGTAAAAATATTCTAATTATTATGCTGATTTACAATATTATACAAATAAAAACAAATTTTTAGATGGTGTAGTAATATTGTAATATTAAAATTTACTACATTTAATTCGTTCTACGTTTGTATTGGAAATTGATTTTTCCGCTATCAGCATGTGGGTGGTTCGGGGAATCGGGATTGTTTTGTTTTTTTGTTCATCTCTTTGGGATTGCGTCTTTTTACCTTAGTTGAACTTTTTTAAACACCTGAAACCTCGAACCTTTTTTATTTACATGATATTTTTTCAACCCTGCGTTGATGCCTTCCTCCCTCAAAATTATTACTTAAAAATTCATCAACAATTTGCAGTGCAAGTTCCTCGGTAATAAACCTTGCGGGTAAGCTCAATATGTTTGCATTGTTATGTTGTTTTGCTAATGCGGCCAATTCCGTATTCCAACATAAAGCGGCTCTAATATTTTGATGTTTGTTTAGTGCCATACTAATTCCATTTCCGCTTCCACAAATAGCAATACCTAAAGGTAATTCGTTGCTTTCTATGGCATTAGCTAATGGATGAGCATAATCTGGATAATCAACACTTTCTTCCGAATGAGGGCCAAAATCAACTACTTCAATACCTTTAAGGCTCAAATGTTTTTTGATAGTTTCTTTTAATTGAAAACCTGCGTGATCACTTCCGAATCCTATTTTCATGTATTAAAGTTTTTAACAAGTGGTTCATAATGTATTAATAACATGCTCATAATTGGTGAAATCTTTTTGTAGGTTTTTTCATTAAAATTCCTATTATTTTTCTTCTCCAATAAACAGCTACTAATAATTAAAAGTTATGGTTAAAGTCTTCACAAATATTAAACAATTTTTTATGCTTTTTAGGCAAATACTTATTAATATTATGGGTAATTAACAAACAATATTAGGTTGTTAATTTAGCCCCTAAATAGTTCATTTAAACCAATCTATAATTATAAAGGTTGTTAATTACTTGTTATGTGTTTATTAGAATCAACAAAAACAAGTTTAATTTGCTTTCGTTACCAACAATACTAACAGGATAATAATAACAAAATATAATTATAAAATTTAATAATAATATAAGTTGAATAAGCTAATAAGCACTTTTCTATTTTTAATCGTTTCTTTAATCACATTTGCTCAAGAAATAAATCCAAATGGAAAAAATATTTTTTATTACGAAAATGGAAAAATTTCTAGCGAAGGAAATTTTAAAAATGGAAAACCAGAAGGTTTATGGAAAACCTATTTCGAAACAGGTGAATTAAAATCTATTGGAAATAGAAAAAATAGTTTACTTGATAGTGTTTGGAATTTTTACAACAAAGAAGGAGTTTTATTAAAGTCAATTAACTATAAAAATGATCTTTTTAAAGGGGTAACAAAAAATTATAATACTGAGGGTTTTTTGGTAAAAACAGAAAATTTTATAGCCGGAAAAAAAGAAGGATTTACCTATACCTTTTTTGAAAATGGTAATAT
>JABAYK010000186.1 GCA_018609045.1 Flavobacteriales bacterium | reverse complement strand
ACTTTAAGTTATCCCATAATGGCTCCATGTATGGGTTGAGCTTTGATTTTATATCTCCCGGAAGGAAGCCAATGTCTTTATTACTTAAAGGCACAATAGGGCGCGCCAAATAAATTTGTTTGAAGTTTCTGCGTTGTTCAATAGCGCCCGCCAAAGCCAACAAAGTTTTTCCTGTGCCAGCCACACCTTGCAGCGAAACCAATTTTATGTCAGGATTAAGAATGGCGTGAAGGGCAAAAGTTTGCTCTGCGTTTCGTGGCATAATGCCATACATGCTTCGTTTTTCGAGCTTTTCAAAAGTTTCTTCAATGGGGTTAAAAAAGGCTAGAGTTGAGCTTTTGCCATTTCGGAAAATATGGTAACTGTTGTTAATTGGCCTAACTGAAGTTGCTTCTTGGTAAGGAATAGTGCCGTCTTTAAAAATTTTATCTAAAACATCAGATCCAACGCCCTCTATAAGTCCTTTTCCAGAAAATAAATTTCCAACATCTCTAACTTTTCCTGTTTCGTAATCTTCGGCATTTATGTTTAGTGCTTTTGCTTTTAACCTTAGGTTGATGTCTTTGGTTACCAACGCAACTTTGGCATCAGGGTAATCTTCTTGAAGTTTTATGGCAGCATTTAATATTTGGTGGTCTGGCTTACGGTCGTTAAAAACCAACATTGCATCAACATGGGTTGGCGTAGGATTCATAATTACCTTAAACTTTCCCTTGTCTTTTCCTTCAAGTGGAATCCAATCTTGTATGGTGAATTTACCTGATAATTTATCTAAAAAGCGAATGAACTCTCTAGCCTCAAAATTTTTAGTGTCGTTGCCCTTTTTGAAGTTGTCTAACTCTTCTAAAACCGTAATTGGTATGGCAATATCGTTTTCTTCAAAATTGTTGATAGCATTGTGGTCGTAAAGAATTACAGATGTATCTAAAACAAATATTTTTTTCACTTTCTTTTTTGCAGGCATGGCTATTGGTATTTGATATTGTTAGAAATTATTTGGGTAAGTTCACTAATAATCATGGCGGTGGCGCCCCAAACCAAGTGGTTGTGAATATTATAACATGGGGCTGTAATTTTAAACCCTGAAACGCCAGAACCAAAAGTTCCTTCTGTTTTGGTGTTTGGGTTTAACAGTGTTTTTAGGGATGGAAAAATTAAACTTGAAACTTCTTTTTGTTCAGGAACGAAGTTTGGCTTTTTGTAGGCAACACCCACAAAAGGGTTTACCAAATATCCACTTGGCGGAATAAAAAGCTGGGTTAATTCGCCCAAAACTTCAACTTCATTTTGGTTTACGCCAACTTCTTCTTCGGCTTCGCGTAAAGCGGTATGTTCTAGAGACAAATCTTGCTCTTCAACCTTACCACCCGGAAAACTGATTTGCTTTGAGTGAACTCCTTTGTAAGCATTTCTTTCCATCAAAACGGTTTTTATTTCTTCTCCATCAGGAAAAAGCAAAACCAAGACAGCACTTTTTTTGGGGTTCGGGTGTTTTTTTAGGGCAATATCTCTAAGAGGTCTGCCAATTGGGGCCATTGTGGCGTGAGCTTTTTCACCCGGAAGGGGTTTTTCAAACGCATTTTTTAAGGAAGCCGAAAGTAGATTCAGATTATTCAATCCCATATAACTATTTCAAATTTAACGGAATACAACGCAGATTGATATTATGAAAATAATAACTTTTAAACAGGTATTTTTTGTTTAACAAAATGAAAATTTTTGTGTTTTACCTAGGTGCAAGATAAAGTTGAGGTTACTGTAAATTATGAAGGAAAAACAATAGTATTGGAAACAATCAAAGGTACCAACCTAAGAAAGCTTTTGCTTGAAAATGGTTTAAGCCCTTACAGTAAAATCAATCAAAAACTAAACTGTGGAGGCAATGGAATTTGCGCAACATGTGGCGTTTTTATATTAGAAAACAAACCCAAACCAACTCATTGGCATGATTGGTTAGCAAATAAGTTTTATTACCCAAGGTTAAGTTGCCAAATAGTTGTTGAACAGGCTATGGTAATTGAAATACCCCAAAAGTTGATATGGGGAAGCAGAAGAAAACCGAAAAGTTAAGGTAACTTGAATAAACGAAGTTGTTAAATACCCTATTTATATTCAAATAATTTCAAAATCCAATTCAAGGTTTCATCATTATTCATTATTGACCAAGAGTGGGGATGTTTTGTGCCATCCAAACGCACCCCTTTTCCTTGGCTAATAAAAACCTCGGCATTGGTATTTCCATTTATTTTGAGTTGGTTCACAAAAGCTACAATGTCTATTCCATTCCAATCGTACAAATCTCTATGGCGATCATTTAGGAGATAATCAACATCTAAGTCGGTGTACATTCTAACTCCGATATTGGTTAGGTATTTGGCGTTTCCACCTTCTTTTTCGCCAAACGTAAAAGCAGAGGCATCAACATAGTTTTGCCGATTTTCTTCGGGTGTTCCTCCAAAAACTTTCTCATAAACATCGGCAAGCCATTTTGCTTCGCCTACTCCTGTAGGAGAAAAATTTCGTGAAATTTCGCGTTGGCAATAATTGTAAAAACGAATTAAATCTATAGGGGGGTCTATTCCAATTATTCCCTTGGGTGTTAAAAAAGTAGAAGAATCTCCTACCGCCCGAATAGCATAATCAAAAGAAATCATCCCGCCATCTGACAAACCACAAAAAACAAAATTGTCTTTTGAAACTTGGTGGTCTTTTACAACTTCTTCAAAAATATCATCTAAAAAAGCAACATCAGGGGTTCGCTGTATGGTGCCGTAATTGTAGGAAGGTAAAATCACCAAAATGTTATTTTGGTAGGCCAATTTATGTAGCGTAATTTGCTTTAACATTTTCCCAGTTGTTTCTCCACTACTTGGTAAAATAACAAGATTACCGACTGGCTTTTCTTTGGGTACTATTTTATAGTAAAACAAGTTGGTTGAGTCTCCATCATTTAAGTAAAAATAGTAACGGTCTTCTGAGCAAACAATTACCTTTTATAGCTTTTGAGCACAAGCTAAATGAGTGATGAAGAAAAAAGAAAGGTTAAATATTTTTTCATTATTTAGTTTTTTGAATCTGTACCTTTTAATTTTAAATAAGTTCAATTTTAAAGCTAATAAACCACCAAAATATTTGGGTGTTGATTACTGAAGTTTTTGAAATTAGCGGGTTAAGAAAATAAGCTATAAATAAGGCAAAAACAAAGGGCAAAACAATTTCACCTACTAACCAAAGCAGTGCCGTTTGTGGCTGAAGAAATGGTTTTGTTTGATATTACTAGGGTAGACAAAAATGGAAAAGTTGCAGAGCATTGGGACGCAATGACCCCGCTAGTAAAAGAAACTGCAAGCGGCAGAACTCAAACAGATGGACCAACCCAAGCCGAAGGAAATGATAATATAGATGAAAACAAAAAGTTAGCCGTGTCTCTAATTGAAGATGTATTGATGGGGAAAGACCCGAGTATATTTACAGAATACATAAGCTCTACTACCTACCATCAGCACAACCCTGGAATAAAGGAGGGGTTAACAGGAATTTCAGAGGCAGTAGAGTATCTTACCTCAGTAAATAACATGTTTAAGTACACTAAAATTCACAAGGTATTAGGGGATGGAAACTTTGTTCTTACTATAAGCGAAGGAGAATGGAGTGGAAAAAAACAAGTTTTTTTGATTTGTTTCGAATTAAAAACAAACAAATTGTAGAGCACTGGGATGTAATTCAAGAAATTCCAACCGAAGGTTTGGCAAACGATAATGGAATGCTAACAGGGTTTTAAAGAAACTAATAATTTAATTTCAAAATTATGGATGAAATAACAATTTCTACAATAGCTTTTGCCTTATGCATGGCTCCAGGAATTTTGCACTCGATAGAAGTAGTTTATCCTATGCTTGTGTGATGGGTTGTAAACTGGGTTTTGCCTTTATTTGCGCCTGGGTTGCCAAAGTCGAGCTTGTTCTTAACTTCAGAAGAACAAACAGTAATGTTAGATGCGGCATTGGAAGCTTCGCCCAAAGAAAAGAAAACAGCAGGAGAAGACTACATATTTGTTCTTTTATTTGAGCAGCGACAAGGTTCATTAGCCTTTCTTTCAATAATTGCAGGAATTATTTATGGCATGCAATTACCCTTGGCTGACCGTGATGTTTTGCATTTAGTTTTATTGGTGATGTCGGTATTTTTTATGCTAGTTAACGCCAATCAAGCAGGGTTACCGGTTTTTGGCAAACACCCAAAAGTTTCTAAAAATGGAAGAAATGTAGGAATCGTTTTTTCAATATTTTGGTTAGCCGCATCTGTTTTTAACTGGTTGGCTTTTCAATAATCAATTACATAAATTTTCTTTAGGTAAAAACAGAAATGTTTTTAAAAATACTTTGGGTTATTTTGACTTAAACCAATTGAGTTGTTCTTTCTCAGATAAAAAGCTCCAAAGCACAATGTTGCTTGATTTATTTCCTGTACCTAAGGAGATAACTTTGGTTTTAGCAGCCTCAATTTTTGCTAGTGTTTTTGTAATGCCTTTTAGGTTGTTTTTGTTCGATACAAATGACGAAAACCACAAGCAGTTTTTGGCATACTTCTTACTTTCTATAATCATATCATGTATGAACTTGTACTCGCCGCCATTATAAATTAACTCATTGCTAATTCCCGAAAAATTTAAAACCGGGCTTTCAACTTTTTTGCCTGTGAGGTTTTTTACTTTTCGGCGCGATGCATTTTTTGCATCTTTTGCTGATGCATGAAAAGGCGGATTACTAATCGAAAATTCTATTCTAGAATCAGTACCAATTATACTTTTAAAAAAGAAGTTTTTGTTTTCTTGCAACTTGCAAGCTACATTGCTTTTTAAGGCTTTATTAGAATCTACAATTTGCTGTGCCGAAAAAACAGATTTTGAATCAACATCAGACCCGATAAAACTCCAGCCATATTCAACAACACCAATTATTGGATAAATACAACTGGATCCCATACCTACATCAAGCACTGTGATTTTTTCACCCTTTGGAATTTTTCCATTATTAGCATCACTTAAAACGTCTGCAACGTAATGCAGATAATCTGCTCTTCCGGGTATTGGCGGACATAAATTTTCTTTTGGAAATTCCCAATTGTTGATGCCATAATAGTGCTTTAATAGGGCCTTGTTTAAAATCCTTACAGCATCTGGATTGGCAAAATCTATTGATTCTGCGCCAAATTTATTTGGCTTGATAAAGTTTTTCAACCCCGGACTTGAAGCTTTAAGTGCTTCCAAATCATACCTTTCTCTGTTTTTGTTTCTTGGATGAAGTCTTGTTTTTTCTTCTGCAGGCATGATTTGTAAGAATTGATGAAAAATTATTTCTCGCCAAGTTTAAAGAATTTTAGTTTAAACCAACATTTTTTGGAGTTTATTCAAATGCGTTAATAATGCAACTAATGCACAGAATTGTGTAATGGTTTTTATGACTCATCGGTCAACCTTTGTAATCTAGAGGTTTATTCTTTCTGCAACGACCAGAGCAAAACAAAAAGCCAATAAATCATCAAAAAAATAGAGTTGTCCGAATATTAACCTTAAAACAAACAATATGAAAAACATAATACTAAGCATAGGGAGCATTTTAATTTTGAGTACACCTATAAATACCGGATGTTCATCATTACCTTCATTAATGGCTTCCATTACAAAGCAGTTTTTAGATACAAAACATTAATTTTATTTTAGTTGGGCTTTGTTTTTATAGGTTAAGCCTATTTCTTGCTTTACTTTATCTATAATGGAAATTAGGTTTAGGCTTAGGTTTAGCGGAAGCTTTTCACTTTCTAACTCATTATTTAATAAGCAGTTGTTAACCTCTTTAATTTCATGAAAATATCCATTTCCTTTATATTTTAGATTGAATTCTTGTTTTAATTCTCCATTTTGAAATAAGGAAACCTTTTCAGAATAATGAAACCTGCTATGTAGTTTTAACTTGCCATTTGTGCCATAAATATAGGCTTCAGTTGGTGTATTTGCTTCTATTGTTGACTCTAAAATTGCCTTTGCTTCATTTTCGTAATTAAATAACATGGCACAAAAACCATCTACACCTGTGGGGGTGATACTAGCCATTGCTTTAATATCTGAGGGGAGGCCTAATGCTAAAAGGCTGATATAAATAGGGTAAATTCCAATATCTAACAAAGAGCCGCCTCCTAATTTTTTATTGAAAATTCTACTTTCGGAGTTATATTTTGGTTTTAAACCAAAATCTGCTTTAACAAATAAAACATCTCCAATTGCGCCTTAATTTAATAGCTCTATCAGTTTAACTGTTGCAGGAATAAAACGAGTGCAAATTCCTTCCATTAAAAACAACTTTTTAGATTTTGCTTTTTCCAACATAGCTTTTACTTTAGCGCTATCCACCCCCAATGGTTTTTCGCACAAAACAGCCTTGTTATTATTTAAATACAATATGGTATTTTCAAAATGAAAAACGTGTGGAGTAGCAATGTAAACTATATCTATTTCGGGGTCTTTGGCAAGCTCTTCGTAAGAACCGAAGTATTTAACTGAACTATATTTTTTACCGAAGAGTTTTGCTTTTTCAAAATCTCTTGAGGCAACGGCATACAAATTTGCCTTTTTAGAAAGTAGCAAATCACTAGCAAACTTTTTTGCTATTTTTCCGAGCCCAATTATTCCCCAGTTAATTTTAGATTTCATGTATAATCTCGCCTTTTGAAGTTTAAATTTTATTCATTGGCCAGACTTCTTTTTTCTCACTTTGTCAACTTTTGAAGCATTCCATTGAAAATAAAACCATGAAAAGGAAGAACAGCA
>JABAYK010000084.1 GCA_018609045.1 Flavobacteriales bacterium | reverse complement strand
GGTTATGTTTTTTCAAAAACAATGAAAGAGAACTACTTTCTATCGTTGTTTAAATACCTTTTTGCATTTTCACTTTCGTTAATTTCATTAATGTTTGTGGGGGCTATCATTGGTATTGCTTATAAAATGATCACAAAAATTTAGTCATCTAATTTTTATTACTCATTTTCTGCATAACCTAACTCATAGGCAAGAAATTTGATAACATTCCCGAAAACCGAAGAATGAAAAAATACTTACTTGCAATGATTGTTATTCTCATTGCAGTCAATGGATTTTCACAAAACTTAAGTATCAAAGACAAAGAATCATTTGCTCCGCTATCTTATGTTACAATTTACAGTGCCTTCCCTGAATTAAGCGCTACCACAGATGAATATGGACTTGCAAATATTTCAGGATTTAAAGAATCTGATAAAATTGAAATTAGATTGCTAGGTTATGAAACTAAAAAATTAAGCTATCAAGAGTTAGAGAGCTTAAACTTTAAGATGTTTATGAATCCCTCTTCTATTTCATTAAATCAATTTGTAGTTTCTGCATCCAAATGGAAACAACCCAAAAGAAATATCCCTTCCAAAATATCTGTAATTTCTCCTAAAGATGTTTCTTTTCAGAATCCTCAAACTGCTGCAGATATGTTAGGTATTTCGGGCGAAGTGTTTATTCAGAAAAGTCAATTGGGTGGTGGAAGCCCCATGGTTAGAGGATTCTCAACCAATAGATTACTTTATACAATAGATGGTGTAAGAATGAACACAGCAATTTTCAGAAGTGGAAATTTACAAAACGTAATTTCATTAGATCCTTTTGCCATGGAAAGCTCTGAGGTATTTTTTGGTCCCGGGTCTATTGTATATGGAAGTGATGCTATTGGCGCGGTTATGAGCTTTCAAACCTTAGCACATCGATTTACAATAGATGATAAATCCATTTTTAATGGAAGCGCTTCAACAAGATACTCTTCAGCAAACAATGAAAAAACAGGACATTTTCATTTACACTATGCCCGAAAGAAAGTTTCATCGATAACTAGTGTTACAGCCACTGAGTTTGGTGACCAAAAAATGGGTACAAACGGTCCAGATGAATATTTAAGAGATTATTACGTAGAAACCAAAGACGGTGTTGATGCAATAATTCAAAATTCAAATAAAAAACTACAAACTCCAACAGGTTATAACCAATTAAACCTCATGCAAAAAGTAATGTATATGCCAAACAGCAAATGGAGTATTGCATATAGGTTTCATTACTCAACCACTTCAGATTATGCCAGATACGATAGACTATTAAGAGAAAGAAATGGCCAACCAAGAAGTGCCGAATGGTATTATGGTCCACAAATTTGGATGATGAACAATGTAGAAATATCCAACGCGGCAAATAACATATTGTATGATGATTTAACCATAAGATTAGCCCAACAACAATTTATTGAAAGTAGGCACGATCGAAACTTTAATGATGTCATCAGATCAAACAGAAAAGAGAATGTAATGGCCTATTCTGCCAATTTTGATTTTAGAAAATCGCTAAAAAACAACAGCGAGTTATTCTATGGAGCTGAGTCTGTAATTAATGATGTAACCTCAACTGGTTTCGATTTAAATATTGAAACTTTAAGCAGAATAGATGCTCCTTCAAGATATCCTGATGCCATTTGGCAATCTTATGCAGTTTATGCCTTGCATCACCAAGATTTAGGAAAACGATTTCTGTTACAATCTGGAATTAGATACAACTACTTTTTAATTGATGCTGATTTTAGTCAAAATATCAATTTTTATCCTTTCCCAAACCAAACAGCCAATTTAGCCAATGGAGCCTTGACTGAAAGTTTAGGGTTAATTTTTCATCCAAACCCAAGATGGCAAATTAGCCTAAATGGTTCAACTGGATTTAGGGCTCCGAATATTGATGACATCGGAAAAGTATTCGACTCTGAACCTGGTGCTGTTGTTATTCCAAATCCTGATTTAAAGGCTGAATACGCTTACAATATAGAATTTGATGTAGCCAAAATTTTTAATGAATTTATTAAAATTGATGTAACAGGATTTTACACGTATTTAGACAATGCTTTGGTTAGAAGAGACTTTACCCTAAATGGATTAGACAGTATTGTTTATGCAGGTGAATTAAGTCAAGTTCAAGCTATACAAAATGCCGCAAACGCAACTGTTTATGGCTTTAATGCAGGTATCGAAATAAAACTACCTTATCATTTAAGCTTGTCTTCAAAGTTCAACTATCAAAAAGGTGAAGAAGCATTAGATGATGGCACAACTAGTCCATCTCGACACGCTGCACCTTGGTTTGGCGTAACCAGATTAAATTTCAATAAAGACAAATTTACCGCACAAGTATTTGTTACTTATAATGGACAAGTGAGTTTTGAAAATATGCCTGAAGAGGAAAAAGGCAAAGATTATATTTATGCAACAGATAAAAACGGAAATCCCTACTCCCCTAGTTGGTACACTTTAAATTTCAAAACCCAATACGACATAAACAAAACCTTTTCGGTTAATTTAGGGCTAGAAAATATAACAGATCAACGCTACAGACCTTACAGTTCAGGAATTGTTGCCCCTGGCAGAAACTTAATAATATCGGCAAAAGCCAATTTTTAAAGTTTGGCTATTTCAGCTTTTAGGTCTTCATAAACTTTTCTGTTGGCAGTTACCAATGGAAGTCTAACAGTTTCTTCACAAAGACCTAGAATATTTAATGCGGCTTTTACTCCTGCAGGATTTCCATCTGCAAAAAGTAAATCGATAATATTTCGAACACTGTAAAACAATTTTCGTGCGGTTGGGTAGTCATTGGCATGACAAGCCCTTACCATATCTGAAAACTGTTTTGGAAAAGCATTGGCAATAACCGAAATTACACCTACTGAACCTAAAGCGCATTCAGCTACAACTTGGGCATCATCTCCAGATAATACTTGAAAACCTTTTGGGCTATTTTGAATAACCTTGGCTTTTTGCTCGATGTTTCCTGAAGCTTCCTTTACAGCGATGATTTTATCTAAATCATTAGCCATGCGAATTTGAGTTTCAGGCAAAATATTAGAAGCTGTTCTTCCCGGAACATTATACACAATTATTGGAAGTTTTGATGCTTCATTTAAAGCCTTGTAATGCTGGTAAATTCCTTCTTGATTTGGCTTGTTATAATATGGCGAAGCACTTAAAATAGCATCTACTCCTGTTAAATCGGTAGAATTCATTTCATCAATTAAACCTTGGGTATTATTTCCTCCTAATCCCAAAATAATTGGTAATCTTCCTTGGTTGGTTTCAACCACAGTTTTTAAAATTTCGGCTTTTTCTGCTGTATTCAAAGTAGGTGTTTCACCTGTTGTGCCTTGCACCACAATAAAAGAAACTCCTCCATCTATAATATGATTGGTAATTTTTTTTAGAGCATCGTAATCAACACTAAAATCTTTTTTAAAAGGGGTAACTATGGCTACTCCAACGCCTGTTAAATCTAACGACATTTTAATTTTTGTTTAGGATAGTTAAATAATGATGTAAACTTTTTAAGAACTTGTCTTTCTCAGCAGGGTCAACATTTATGGTAAAATCTAACAAATCTGCAAAGGTTGATGTTGCTAATCCTACCTTAAATTTAGCCTTGCTTAAAGTAAGCAAATTAAACACAAACTTGTTTTGTTTTGTGGCCAAATTTATGAGAATATCATAATCTTTTAAGACCACATTTTTAAGGTTTTTTTGCGGTAAATAAAGCCAATCAAAGTCGTCAGGAGAAATTTGAATCCAATTTTGAATTTCAGCTTTGTCTTCAGTTTTCCAGTTTCGTTTAAAAGCTAGAACATCAACCTTTTTGATACCTTGTTTTTTTAATAAATTAAGTTGACTTTGAAGAGTTGACTTTGCATCATCCTCAACCAAGTTTACAACTATGGCGATAATTTTAGCCTGGCCTAGATTTTTGGTTTGAACAACTCTTTGGCGTTTTTGCAAACGTTTTTGAATTAACCAAGTGCCAATTTTGAAGGATATTGAACTTCTAAAAATATTGCTCATGAAATCATCTCTAAAAATTCATCTTCAGAAATTATAGTAATTCCCAATTTTTCTGCCTTTACTTTTTTGCTTGGCCCCATATTATCTCCAGCCAAAAGGTAATTAGTTTTCGAAGAAACCGAACTTACATTTTTTCCGCCATTTTCTTCAATCATTTTTTTGTAATCATCTCTGGAGTGTTTCTCAAAAACTCCCGAAATTACAAAGGCTTTTCCTTCAAGTTTATCAGACAGGTTGTTGTTTTCAACTTCAATAACTTCAAACTGAAGTCCTTTTTCTATTAACCTTTTTAAAAGTACCAAACTGTTTTCATCTGAAAAGTAAGCCACTAAACTCTCAGCTATTCTATCTCCAATTTCATCAACCGCTATCAACTCTTCGAATGTAGCTTTTTGTAAACCTTCAATATTTTTAAATTCTTTGGCTAGTTTCTTGGCTACGGTTTCGCCAACAAACCTAATTCCTAGGGCAAAAAGTACTCGTTCGAAAGGTACATTCTTAGATTGCTCCAATCCTTTAAGCAAATTATCTACACTCTTTTGGGCCATTCTTTCTAAAGGCAACAATTGCTCTGAGGTTAGCTCATACAAATCTGGAATGGTTTTGATTAAACCGGCTTCAAAAAGTTGCTCAATGGTTTCTTCACCAAGCCCTTCAATATCCATTGCCTTTCGGCTAATAAAGTGAATCATTTTACCTTTTACTTGAGGCGGACAAGCCAATTGGTTCGGGCAATAATGATGTGCTTCACCTTCTTTTCTAACCAAAGGAGTTTCACATTCGGGGCATTTGGTTATATATTCTAAAGGTTCAGAATTACTTGTTCTTTTCGAAATGACAACTCCCACAATTTTTGGAATAATCTCTCCTCCCTTCTCTACAAAAACCTCATCGTTTATTCTAATGTCTAATTTTTCTATTTGATCGGCATTATGCAATGACGCGCGCTTTACAGTTGTGCCTGCCAACAAAACAGGCTTGAGGTTTGCTACAGGGGTAATTGCGCCAGTTCTTCCAACCTGATAGGTTATGGTTTCTAAAATTGTACGAACTCTTTCTGCTTTAAATTTATAAGCAACTGCCCAACGAGGAGATTTTGCCGTAAAGCCTAACTCAGCTTGCTGATTGTAATTGTTAACCTTAATTACAACTCCATCAATTTCGAATGGTAGATTATTACGCTCGGTATCCCAATAATTTATAAACTCCATGATACCGTCAATTGACGCACATTTTTTGATGTAGTTTTTCTTTAGGCTTGGAATTTTTAAGCCCCATTCTCCAGCGGCTTTTACACTTTCAAAATGATTTTGAAATGGTAAATTGTTGCCATAAATTCCGTACAAAAAGCAATCTAATCCACGCTGGGCCACAATGGCTGAATCTTGCATTTTTAAAGTACCCGAAGCTGTATTTCTTGGGTTGGCAAAAAGTTCTTCTCCTGCTTCTTGCCTCTGGTTATTTAAATCTTGAAATGCTTTTAAAGGATAAAAAATTTCACCTCTAATTTCAAAATCTTCAGGATAATTTCCCCTTAAAACAAGCGGAATGGTTTTTATGGTTTTTACATTGGCAGAAATATCTTCACCTTTACTTCCATCGCCTCGCGTAACCGCTTGGTTAAATTTTCCATTTTTGTATTTAATTCCAATGGCTACACCATCGTATTTAAGTTCGCAAACATATTCTGGTTCGTCAACAATTAACTTTTTTATACGGGTTTCCCAATCGGCAATTTCTTCTTTAGAATAGCTGTTCGATAGCGACATCATTGGGTAAATATGTTCTACTACTTCAAACTTTTTGGTAATGTCGCCTCCTACCCTTTTGGTTGGTGAATTTTCATCAGCATATTGAGGATAAAGATTTTCAAGTTCTTGAAGTTCTTTTAATAAGGTATCAAATTCAAAGTCTGATATTTCAGGATTGCTCTCAACATAATACAAGTGATTATGATGATGAAGCTTTTGGGTTAACTCTATTATTTTTTCTTTAATACTTAAGTCTTCAAAGGGTAATTCCATTTTTTTTACCTATATTGAATATTCCTTTAATAGTTTATGAAATCTCTTCCGCTCAAAATTACCTTTATTTACCTTTTTGTTGGCTTAGTTTGGATTTTTGTTACCGACATTTTATTTTTTAAAATAGTCCCTCCTGAACTGCATTTAAATTTAGATATTTATAAAGGTTTCTTTTTTATAATTTCTACTGCCTTTTTACTCTGGGTTATTCTTTTTCAAAATGAGAGCAAATTAAAAAAAATGTCCTCTCAATTTGAATTGACCTTCCATAAAAACCCAATTCCTATGATTATTCTAGACCCAGGTAACTATACTGTTTTGGAATATAATCAAGCATTATTGGATTTATCAAAATACAATAGCTATGAACTAAAAAATATTAATGCCCTTGAATTATTTGCTAAAGACAAAGAAGAATCAGAATCTATACAAAAAATTTCGCTCGATGAAAATGAGGTTTTTTAAGGTTTATGGAGATTAAAAGATAAATTAAACAAGGTTTATAATATTACCCTCGTTTCAACCCCAGCACATTATAGAGGTAAATCTGCAAGGCTAATTATTGCAATTGATGCAGAAGAAATAGTAAAAAGCAAAGAAATAATAAGTTCTAAAGATTTGCAGTTATCTGCTATTCAGTATATTAGCTCTCATAATGTAAGACAGCATGTAGCTAATATTATGGCACTTGGAAGTTTAATTGGCATTTTATCAAAGGATGAAATTGAAAAAGAAGGCATCCACCAAAAAATGGCTTATTCAGCAAAAATGTTG
>JABAYK010000165.1 GCA_018609045.1 Flavobacteriales bacterium | reverse complement strand
CTACTGAGCAAATAAACGCCATTATTAAAACTGCTGTAGATGGCATAATAACCATTGACCAAAAAGGATTAATTGAAACCGTAAATCCTGCTAAAATTCCTTTCATTTTTTTAACAGCAAAGGTGGATAAGGAAGATATTAGAAGAGGAATGAACATGGGGGCAGATGATTACCTAACCAAACCGTTTTCTGATGTTGAATTGATGGATGCAGTAGAGGTAAGGTTAAAAAAAGCTGAAATTTTAAAAAGAGAGTATTCAAAAGGTTTCGAGGGTGTAAAAGAGTTTTTTACAGATGCCATGGAGTACAAAGAACTCAAAGATTTATCTGCCGAGAAAGACTTAAAAATTTACAATAAAAAAGACATCGTTTTTAGAGAAGGAAGTTACCCTGTAGGAATTTATTACCTGAATAAAGGAAAAGTAAAAACCTTTATGACCAACGATGATGCAAAAGATTATATCACCGGACTATATAAAGAAGGAGAGTTTTTTGGTTATTCTACCATTTTAGAAAACAAACCTTACACAGAGTCTGCTATGACTTTAGAAGAATCTGAAGTTTGTTTAATTCCAAAAGAGGAGTTTTTTAACCTGCTTTACACAAATAAAGATGTAGCCAAAAAGTTCATTGCCATGCTTTCAAACAATTTATTGGCAATTGAAGAAAGACTTATTGATTTAGCTTACAATTCTGTTAGAAAAAGGGTTGCCCAATCGTTGGTGCTTTTAAAAGAACGCTACGAAAAAGAAAACCAAGAAGATTACTTTAATATTTCTATTTCTAGAGAAGATTTAGCAAATATTGTAGGCACATCAAAAGAATCTGTAATCAGAACCTTATCAGATTTTAAAGAAGAAGGTTTAGTAGAAATTAAAGGCAGCAACATTAAAATTGTTAATTGGGAGAAATTAGACAGAATGAAAAATTAATGGCATTGTTTTCGTTAATTCATTCAAAAAAAAATACCATGAAAAAAATTGTTTTAAGTCTTTTTGTTGCAGGAATTTTAACCAGTTGTTCAACTTGTTACGAGTGCACTCATGTAGTTGAAATTGAGCAAGGTGGCGTAGTTACCGAACAAGAGGTTACAGAAGATTTTTGTACTGCACTACCTTATGAAATCGACCAAAAAGAACAAGAAGGTTACTTTTGCTCAGCGGTGTAATTAACCACCAGATTTTTTAGCCCTATAGCCATTTTTAACCAAATGGTTTAATACTTTTTCTCGGTGGTCTCCTTGGATAATAATTTCATTGTCTTTTACATTGCCACCACTTCCGCATAAAGATTTTAGGGTTTTGCCTAAATCTTTTAAATCATTTTCGTTTCCAACAAAATTTTTAATAACGGTGGTAATTTTATTACCACCTTTTCTTTCTAGCCAAATTCGTAAATCTTGCTCGTTATTAGGCAAGGTTTCTTCAGCGTAATCATCAGTTTCAAATTCAAAATCAGGGTTTGTAGAAAAAACAAATCCACCTTGTGGTTTAGGCTTGTTATTTTTCTTCTTTTTACTCATTTTATAACTTGGTGTAGGTTAAGGTGCATGTTCCAGATCCGGCAAAGCCTGCATCATAATTCAGGTTAATAATAATTTCATTTTTTTGATCATTTATTTTCCCTGTTCCATCAAACGAAATATTAATAAAGCCACCAAACGAATAGTTCTTTTGAGGAATTGTAACATCAAATCCTTTAACCGAACCGCTTGCATCTCCAAAAACAGTAAATGGAGTAAAAAATATGCTATCTGCAATTGTGGTATCGTAAGAAATAGTTTGTGGGTCAGAAATTTGAATAATCGCAGGACAATCACTAATTACCTGCCAATCTCCAACAAATTTTTCTCTTTTATCAATGCAACTTCCATCATCAACATTTGCATTTGGGTCATAATTATCTGATTCAGGATCGGTACAACCTAAAAATTCGCAACTTCCATCATCAATCGTTGCCAATGGGTTGTAATTTGCGGCAGTACTATCCATGCATCCTGAAATAGGAGTTAAGGTTGAATCTGTGTTTCCTGGTCCACCCAAAACACCATCATAAATACAGTTTTTGGCATCAACAGTTGCAAATGCATCGTAATTATCAGCCTTTGGGTCTGTACAACCTTCAATATCTGGTTTACATCCAACTATAATCAATAGTGAAGCGAAAAAGGTAATAATAAATTTTAAATTTTTCATAGATTCAAATTTAGCCAAATTACCATATAAATTTTATCAGGATTCATTTGCAGGTATATTATTTAAATACATTTGAGCCTCAAAATACCCACATGCAATTTAACCGCAGAACATACTCAAATGAGTTATTAATTGAGCTTTACAAGCAATTGATGATTCCTCGAATGATTGAGGAAAAAATGCTCATTTTGCTAAGACAAGGCAAAATTTCAAAATGGTTTTCAGGAATTGGGCAAGAAGCAATTTCTGTAGGCTGCACAATGGCATTAGCTTCAGATGAATATATCTTGCCTATGCACAGAAATTTAGGTGTTTTTACTTCTCGAAATGTTCCATTAGAAAAGTTGTTTGCTCAATTTCAAGGTAAAAAAAGTGGGTTTACAAAAGGCAGAGATCGCTCTTTTCATTTTGGCTCAAAAGAACATCACATAGTTGGAATGATTTCTCATTTAGGCCCACAATTAGGCATTGCAGATGGAATTGCACTTTCCAAAAAACTCAATAAAGAGAATAAAGTAACTCTTGTTTTTTCTGGCGATGGAGGCTCTTCAGAGGGCGATTTTCATGAAGCACTTAACGTTGCAGCTGTTTGGGATTTGCCTGTAATATTTGTAGTAGAAAATAATGGCTATGGTCTTTCAACACCTTCATCAGAACAGTTCAAGTTTAAAAACTTTGTAGATAAAGGTCCAGGTTATGGCATGGAAACCAAGTTAATTCCTGGAAACAACGTTTTAGAAGTTTATCATGAAGTTTCGAAAATTGCAGAATCTGTTAGAGAGAACCCAAGACCTGTTTTAGTTGAATGCATTACTTTTAGAATGCGAGGGCATGAAGAAGCATCAGGCACCAAGTATGTTCCACAAGAATTATTTGATGAATGGCAAAAGTTAGACCCACCCAATAACTACGAAAAATTTCTATTTTCAGAAGGAATTTTAACAGAGGAAATAACCAAAAACATAAAATCTAAAATTACTGACTCAATAAATAAGGCATTAAAAATTGCATTTGATGAACCTGCAGTTGAGTTTAACCTTAAAGATGAGGTAGCGGATCTTTTTTCACCTTTTCAATACCAACCTATTTTACCTCAAAACCATAAACAAGAAATGCGGTTGATTGATGCAATTTCAGATGGGCTGAAAGAAAGCATGAAAAAGCACCAAAATTTGGTTTTGATGGGACAAGATATTGCTGCTTATGGTGGTGTTTTCAAAATTACCGAGGGTTTTGTAGAGGAGTTTGGAATAGAAAGGGTAAGAAATACTCCGCTTTGCGAATCGGCGATAGTAGGGGCAGGGTTAGGTTTATCTATTGACGGTAAAAAAGCCATGGTAGAAATGCAATTTGCCGATTTTGTTACTTGCGGATTCAATCAAATAATAAATAATTTGGCCAAAATAAATTGGCGTTGGGGACAAAATGCCGATGTGGTAATTAGAATGCCAACCGGAGCTGGAGTAGGAGCAGGACCATTTCATTCACAAAGCAATGAGTCTTGGTTTTTTCATACTCCTGGTTTAAAAATTGCCTATCCGGCTTTTCCAGAAGATGCCAAAGGATTATTAATTACTGCTTTTGAAGACCCTAATCCTGTAATGTTTTTCGAGCATAAGGCTCTTTATAGGTCTATAAAACAAGATGTTAGCTTAGGTTACTTTAATTTGCCATTTGGTAAGGCAAACCTGCTAAAGCAGGGTAAGCAAGTTTCAATTGTAACCTATGGAATGGGAGTTCATTGGGCTTTAAAAACTTTAGAGGAACATCCAAATATTGAAGCTGATTTAATTGACTTAAGAACTTTGGCTCCTTTAGATTGGGAAACAATTCGAAATTCGGTTGAAAAAACAGGAAAAGTAATTATTCTTCATGAGGATACTTTGATGGGAGGAATTGGAGCAGAAATAGCAGCCTACGTTAACGAAAATTGCTTTCAATTTCTTGATGCTCCTGTTATACGCTCAGCTTCTTTAGATACTCCAGTGCCATTTGCTAGTACCTTAGAAACTGAATTTTTGCCCTCAAAAAGATTTAAAAAGCAGTTAATTGAGCTAATCGAATATTAACTTGCAATTAATTTCTTATTTTTCACACCAAATACTGCTTTAACCGAAGTTTATGCATGAAGTTGTCGGATTATCCGAAAAGGAAGTTGAAGAATCTAGAATAAAAAATGGATCAAATCAACTAACCGAACAAGAGACCGAAACCTTTATGGGCAAGCTTTTAGAGAACCTAAAAGACCCCATGATTATTATTTTAATTGTAGCCTTAGTAATTGTTATTATACTTTCAATTTTTGGCTATACAGAATGGTACGAAGGTGTTGGAATTGGAGTAGCTGTTGCTTTGGCAACCTTAGTAGCTACGTTTTCAGAGTTCAAGAACGAACAAACTTTTCAAAAACTACAAGAAGAAGCTTCCAGAATTTTTGTGAATGTCTTTAGAGGACATGAACTAAAGATGATTAGCATTGATAAAATTGTGGTTGGTGATAAGGTGTTTCTTCAACCGGGAGATAAAATTCCTGCAGATGGTAAAATTTTTCAAGGAACCATCAAGGTAAACCAAGCCATGTTGAATGGTGAACCAGAACCTGTTAAAAAAACCGTTGCTAAAACAGAAGCAAAAGGTTTAGATAGTGTAAACGAAGTTTTTAGAGGAACCATTGTTGAAGATGGAGAATGTGTTTTAGAAGTTACCGAAGTTGGAAATTCTACCTTATTCGGAAAACTTGCTAAAAGTTTAAAAGGAGAGGAAAGAATTGGTCCTTTGAGATTAAAGCTTTCTCAACTTGCTAACGATATTGCCAAGTTCGGTTATTTTGGAGCGCCTCTTATTGCCATTGCATTTTTGGTAAACAAAATTTTTATTGATTACGATGGAACCGTTGCAGAATACTTTCTTACTTGGGATTTATTCTTGCCAGATTTACTTAACTCTTTAATTCTTGCTGTAATTATTATTGTGGTGGTTGTACCCGAAGGTTTACCCATGATGATTGCCATTGTTTTGGCTCAAAATATGAAAAAGTTGCTTAAATCTAAAGTATTGGTAAGGCAATTAATGGGGATTGAAACTGCAGGAAGTTTAAATATTTTATTTTCTGATAAAACAGGAACAATAACAAAAGGAGCTCTTGACGCTGTTGGGTTTTTTACCGTTGATGAATCTAAAGGCAATGGTCTACATCAATTGCAGACTTTAAAAGATTTTTCAGAAAAATCTAAAGATTTATTGGTTAGTGCGGTTTATTTAAATACTTCGTGTGTTGTTAATCCTCATGCTGAAAACGAACACGAAAGAATTTTGGGTGGAAATAGCACCGATCGTGCAATGTTGTATTACATCAATGCCGACAAGGAAGAATACAATCCTGATGGCGAAGTAACATCGCAAGTAATGTTTAGCTCAGCTAGAAAATTCTCGGCTGTTTATGTTAGTCTTTCAAACGGTGAAAAGATTACCTACTTGAAAGGGGCTGCTGAAAAAGTGCTTGAACTATGTGATACATATTATACAGAAACTGGCGAAGAAAAAACTCTTTCTAACGACTTAAAAGATAAATTCAATAGTTACCTTGATGGTTTAGCTGATGATGGATATAGAATAATTGGCGTTGCTACTTCTAAAGTTGAGGCATCAGAAGATTCAATTCCAGAAGCCTGTAATTTAATTGGATTTAGTTTAATAAGAGATGAATTAAGAGAAGACTCGAAAGACGCAATTGCTCTATTGAATAAATCTGGTATTCAGGTTGTAATGCTTACTGGAGATAGACACGGGACCGCAGTAGCTATTTCAAAAGATGTAGGTTTGATGTTTGACGAATCTCATGTTGCTTTAAAAAGCGATGAGTTAAACGCAATGTCAGACGAGGAAGTAAAAGTAGTTATTCCCAATTTACGCGTTGTTTCCCGCTGTTTGCCCCAAGATAAAACCAGGTTGGTTAAACTAGCCCAAAGTATAGATATGGTTGTTGGAATGACCGGTGATGGGGTAAATGATAGTCCTGCTTTGAGTAACTCAGATGTTGGTTTTGGTTTAGGCAGTGGAACCGAAGTAGCAAAAGAAGCTTCTGATATTGTTATTTTAGATGATAGACTAAGCTCAATAGTTAGTGCCGTTCATTATGGCCGTGTTATTTATAGAAACGTACAAAAATTTATCACTTTCCAATTAACGGTGAATGTAGCGGCGATTTTATTGGCATTTATTGGTCCATTTTTAGGCTTTGAGTTGCCATTAACTATGATTCAGTTGTTATGGATTAACTTGATAATGGATACCCTAGCGGCTTTGGCTTTTAGTGGTGAGCCACCTTTACCAAAGCATTTAGAAGAAAAACCAAAATCGAGAGAAGAAGGATTGATTTCCAAACCAATGTGGTCTTCTATTTTAGGTAGTGGATTATTTATGACAGCTCTTTGTATTGTTTTCTTAAAAGCTGATTTTATCAAAGATATTTTTGAAAGAGGTGAAAATTCTGAAGCTGTTTTCTTAACGGCATTTTTTGCAGTTTTTGTTTTCTTAAATAACTTCAATAAGCTGAATGTTAGGGTAGAAGGTACCAACCTTTTTCACCATATAACACAGAATCAAGGATTTATAAGGGTAGTGTTTATCATTTTTGTGGTACAAGTTGTACTCACTTATTTCGGTGGTGAGATGTTTAGAACTTATGCCTTAAACCTTCAAGATTGGATTTGGATAATGGCTATTTCATTTTTGATTATTCCATTCGATTTGGTTAGAAAAATGATTTTTAAACCATCTGAGAAGTAATTACGAAAATGGCTGTCCATTGCTGCGTAACGCAGTGGAAACAGGAATTTCGATATAATAATTACAGCTATCGTTGATTTGCAACCTACCAACTAAAAGCTCAGATTCCGCAATTCGTCTTGCATGCGCTCGACTCAATTCTGAATGAAGAGTTTTTATGAAAAGTTATCAATACTTCTTATGCGGCGCTTTAGAAACCTGAATTGTCAGCGTTTTTTCATTTCGAAATGAAAAACAAAACATGGAAAATGGTTTTGTTTTGATAGAGAAATCTATTTAATAGAATAAATAGATTTCTCACTCTTTTTGTAAAAGAGATTCGAAAGGACAATAGATTTCAATTAAATCTTTTGTTGCGCTTCAGAAACTTGAACTTATTATTAATTAAGCTCAGCAAACCATAGAAGTCTACAACGGGCTCAGACTAAGACTAGGGTTTTGAATCAATTAGATTGCTTCACTTCGTTCGCAATGACGTTTTTTTAACCCAACTTCCCCGCAACAAAACCAGTGCTCCAAGCAGCTTGAAAGTTATATCCGCCTGTAATGCCGTCAATATCTAAAACCTCGCCCGCGAAGTAGAGGTTTTTTACTACTTTGCTTTGCATGGTTTGTAAATCAACGTTTTCTAGGCTAACTCCACCGCAGGTTACAAACTCTTCTTTAAAGGTAGTTTTGCCTGAAACTTCATAAATATCATTGGTTAAAACTTCAATCAATTTATTGATTTGCTTCTTGCCAATTTCTTGTCCAATTTTATCGATGGATATACCTGACTTTGAAACTAAAAAATGCCAAAGTCTATTAGCAAAACCAAATACTTTAACGTTGCCAATTTGTTTTTTTGGAAAAGCTATTAACTCATCTTCTAACTGCTGTTTTATCATTTCAGCATTTTTATTACCTACCCAGTTTACTTGAATTTTATATTGATAATTTAAATCATGTAAAATTCTAGCCCCAAAGGCAGATAATTTTAAGACTGCAGGGCCACTAAATCCCCAATGGGTAATAAGCAATGGACCTTGGCTATTGAGTTTGGTTCCTTGAATTTTAACCAAGGCATTTGATGCAGATAATCCCATTAATTCTTTGATAGGATTGTTGGGGATGTTAAAGGTAAATAGCGATGGAATAGGAGTTTCAATTGTATGTCCCAAATCTTCTAACCATTTTAATCCTGAATGTTTTGGGGAACCACCACTTGCCACTATTACCTTATCAAAAAAAACAGATTTTGATTCTCCTTTGAATTGAATTTCAATTTTATCATTAGAGGAGGGTTTTAAAGAAACAACTTCTTTTCCCAATTCAACTGGAATTTGAAGTTGGTTAATTTCCTTAAACAAACAATCTATTATGGTTTGGGAAGAGTCACTTTTTGGAAAAACCCTGCCGTCTTCTTCGGTTTTAAGAGCAACCCCGCGCTGGGTAAACCAATTTTGGGTATCTAAGTTATTAAATGTATAAAATAGCGATTTAAGCTTTTTTTCTCCTCTTGGATAACCTTTAATTAATTCTGAAACAGAATTACACCCATTGGTTACATTGCAACGGCCACCACCAGAAATTTTAACCTTAGCCAAAACCTTTTGAGATTTTTCGAAAAGGATGACCAACGCTTCTGGAAAATTGCTTTTGGCTTGAATAGCAGCAAAAAAACCTGCAGCTCCTCCGCCAATTACTGCAACTTTAAAGGGAGAACCTTCTTTCAAAAAATTAGGAAATTAAATCTGCTTTAAAGCTTTCTATTTTTTGGCCTAATGCTTCCCAATCTTGGTTAAAAGAGGCTTTACTATTTAAATTGCCTTTTACCGAGAAGTAGAATTTTATTTTTGGCTCAGTACCAGATGGGCGAGCAGTAACTAAACTTCCGTCTTCAAGTAAAAACTGAATTACATTTGATTTTGGAAGTGAAATTTCAACTTCTTTATTTTCAGCAACTAAAGTTGTTTTAGAAGTTTGGTAATCATGAATTTTAACCACTTTAAAACCACCTAATAATTTGAGAGGAGTAGCGCGGTAGTTTTTCATCATATCTTGGATTTCATCCAATCCTTTTTTGCCTTTTTTAGTTAGCGAAACCAAAGCTTCACGGTAAAAACCAATGGTTTGGTAAACTTCAAGCAAAAGCTCATAAAACGATTTGCCATTCTGCTTGGCCCAAGCGGCGACTTCAACCAACATGGCAGCAGAAATTACAGCATCTTTATCTCTTACATCATCCCCAATAAGGTAGCCGTAGCTTTCTTCTCCACCGCACAAAAATTTCTCTTTGCCTTCTTTTTCTTTTATTACTTCGGCAATGTATTTAAAGCCTGTAAGGGTATTGTAAATTGGAATTTTAAAGTGATTGGCAACTTCTGTAATTAACTCTGAAGTAACAATGGTTTTGCAAACAAAATAAGGATGCTCATTTAAATTAGCCTTTTGCATCATGTAATAAAAAAGTACAGATGCAGTTTGGTTTCCATTCAGCAGCTCAAAATTGCCTTCAAGGTTTTTTACCGCAATTCCAACTCGGTCAGCATCTGGGTCGGTGCCTAAAATAATATCAGCATCAACTTCTTTTCCTTTCTCTAAGGCTAAATCTAAAGCTGCTTTTTCTTCGGGGTTAGGAGAAACAACAGTTGGGAAATTTCCATCTGGAGTAGCTTGCTCCTCAACAACGTAAACATTTTTATAACCTTTTTTGGCTAACAATTTCGGAATGGAAACTATTCCTGTTCCATGAATTGAAGTGTAAACAACTTTGGTGTTTTTGTCTACATCATCACTTAAAAGTTGGTTTAGTGTATTCAAGTATTTTTCATCCATTTCATGGCCTAAAAGGTTCACCAATTCTACGTTTGGTTCAAATTTTACATCACTTACAGATTTAATTTTGTTTACTTCATCAATCACATTTTTATCGTGAGGCGGCACCAACTGGCCACCATCGTTCCAATATACCTTGTAGCCATTATATTCTTTGGGGTTGTGAGACGCTGTAATAACGATACCGGCAGAACAATTAAGTTGTCTAATGGTGTAAGACAATTGAGGGGTTGCTCTTAAACTTTCGTAAACATAAACTTGAATTCCGTTGGCAGACAAAACATCGGCTGCGACTTGGGCAAAATAGTCTGAGTTGTTTCTGCAATCTAAAGCAATGGCAACACTTAAAGGCGCTTTGCCTGCCTTTTTTAAATAGTTGGCTAAACCTTGCGTGGCCAAACCAATGGTGTATTTGTTTATTTTATTGGTTCCAACACCCATAATTCCTCTTAAACCTCCTGTACCAAACTCTAATGATTTGTAAAATGAATCAACAAGGTTTTCGCCATTTTCAGCGATTAGTTTTTTGGTTTCGGTAATGGTTTCTTCATCAAAAGGAGGAAGGGTCCAAGGTGTAGCGTTGTTTATTACTGATTGTTCCATGTTTTATATTATTCAAATGTTGTGTCTAAGTGTTTCCAAATAATTCCGTTTTTGGTTGCGGTGTATTTGTATAACGAGTTTCCTAAAATATGTCCATCTTCAATTTGGGCAATGTAATAGTTGTTTTTTATGGGTGCGCCTGATGTAAAATAGAATTTTCCACCTAAAGTTGGGTGCGATGGAATTTTATCTTCTTGCTTTAAAATACTATTCCACAAAACTTCTTTGGCTTGTTCTTTTGAGGTTACGTTTAATTGAAAGAAATCTCTATCTGAAAAGTAGTTTTCTTCTAACGTATTGATTTGCTTTCGCAGATTGATGATTGACTTCTCATAATCTTCGTTGGTAGATTTTAATCCCGCCAAAGCTTCATCTTGTTGAACAATACTTTCATCTAATTTTTCTATTTGCTTGTTTCGCTTGATAACTTCATAAGCCAAAAAGAAAATTCCTGCAATCAAAACTAATTCGAATAAAACCCTAATTAAACCTTTCATATATTTTCTTTGGTTTTAGGCTTCAAAATTAAACGAAGTGATTGGTCGTAGGTAACGTAATTCCAAAACCAATTGATGAAAATAAAAACTTTGTTTTTTACGCCAACAATTTGCATAAGGTGAACCAACATCCAAAATATCCAAGCCAAAAAACCTTGAAATTTTTTTATGGGCAATTCAACAACGGCCAAGTTTCTTCCTACAGTAGCCATTGAGCCTAAATCGTTGTATTGAAAAGGTTTTGCTTTGTTATTAATTAAATTTTTTGCCAAGTTTTGTGCTTGTTGCATTGCCACTTGTGCTACTTGTGGATGGCCTTTCGGGAATTTTTTATCTTCTTCCATGTAAGCTAAATCTCCCAAGGCATAGATATTTGGTAAAGCTTCGTTTAGGGCGTTTACCTTTAATCTGCCACCGCGAACCCACAAATCTTCAGGCAGGCCTTTAATCATGTTCCCTGTAATGCCTGCTGCCCAAATAAGGGTTTTGGTTTCTATTTTTTCGCCATTTTGAAACTCAACCACATCACCATTGTAATTGGTTACAAAAGTATCGAGCATTACTTTAACCCCTAACTTCTCTAAATAGGCTTTTGATTTTGTGGATGAAACTTCACTCATGGTTCCTAACACTTTTGGAGAAGCTTCTACCAAATAAATATTCATGCTATCAAAATTGAGCTCAGGATAATCTTTCGGTAAAATAATACGTTTCATTTCGGCCAAAGTGCCTAAAACCTCAACACCCGTAGGGCCACCGCCAACTAACACAATATTCAAAAGACTTTGAATTTTTTCTGGATAATCTTCAGAAAGAGCTCGTTCATAATTTTGTAGAATGGCATTTCTAATGGATAATACTTCAGAAACCGATTTCATAGGCAGGGCATATTTTGCAATGTTGGCATTGCCAAAAAAGTTTGTATCGGCCCCGCTAGCCAAAACCAATTTATCGAAGTTTACTTTTCCGAAATTGGTTTCTAAATATTTTTCTTGGTGATTTATGTTATTTACCATTCCCATTCTAAAATGAACATTCTTGATGTTTTGAAACATCTTTCGAAAAGGAAATGCAATGGATGAGGGCTCTAATCATGCTGTTGCCACTTGGTAAAAAAGAGGCTGAAATTGGTGAAAGTTATTCTTATCAATTAGTACAACTTGAAACTTTTTAAGGGCTAAACTTCTAGCAAGTTTGAGTCCGGCAAAACCTCCTCCAACAATTACAATTCTTGGATTTTGGGTTTCGGGAAGGTTGGCTTTCATGGAGCCAAATTTAAAGGGTTTAGATTGATATGACCTTTAAAAAAGTAATTATTTGAAGTTAAATTATGCAAATAATTCTAGCTTTATTCCCACCCCAAAACTGTAAACGTAGTTCGCCGGTTTAGGGCTCTCCCTTCTGGGTTATCGGTGCCATCATGGTTAAAGTTATCAGCTACAGGTTTTGTTTCTCCATAGCCTTTAGATTGAAGCCTGTTTTTATCAATACCCAATTCAATTAAATAATCTACCACACTTTTGGCTCTAGCTTTTGATAGCTTGTAGTTGTAGCTCAGCTTTCCTTTGCTATCGGTATGCGAGTTTATTTGAATAGATAATTCAGGATTGTAAATTAGTATTTTATATATGGTGTTTTGTATGGTTGTTATGGCTTTTGGTGTTAGATCTGGACTATCAAACTCATAGTAGATGTCTTTGAGTAATATTTCGCCTTTGGGTATTTTTTTGATTTCAATTTTTAAGGGTTTGTTTTCATTTATGGTATCAAAAGCTTTATTATTCCAATGAAGTGCTTCATAAAAATAACCCGATTTACCAACCCTAAATTGCCATTGTAGGGTTGTATCTAATTTTTCGGAATACATGCCTGTTTCTAGTGTATCGATAAATATGGTTTGCGAAGTTCCGTTTTCAATAATCCCAATAAACGCATTTACATTGTAAAGAGTTTTGGGTTTTCCATCTATCATTTCATACACTTCTATAAAGTATGGAATTTCATTGGAGTTTTCTATTTTGAAAGTGTACAAATCATCGCAGCAGCCTTCGCCAAATTGTTGGTTTTGGTTGGGGCGATTTGAGAGCATTACTCCGTAAGTGCTATCAGTAAGTTGATGATAAGCAATATCATCGTATGATGAGTTAACCTCAAACACATTTTTAGGTTCATTAAATTTTGTTTTCTCGCCATAGGCTTTAAAAATATCATACCCACCAAAGCCTGCGTGATAATTAGAAGAAAAAAACAAATGGTTGTTGGTGTAATTAGGGAAAGCCTCGTTAAAAACCGAATTTATTTTAGAGCCTGCATTTCTTGGGCCGCTGTAGGTTTTTTGTTTGGTTTTGTATTCGGCAAACCAAATATCTAAACCACCTTTTGTTTTGGGTTGGTTGCTTGTAAAGTAAAACCTAATTTTTTCGGGTTCTTCAAAATAGGCAAAAGGTTGGGTAGAGGTATAATCAACTTGGTTGATGGGTTTTGGAAGCTTTTCATAATCTTGAAGTTTGCCATTATAATTTTTTGCCCAATACAATTGGCAAACTGTTTTGCCACGATAATTGGCAGCACAAACTGATGTTAACCACAAGGTATCGGTTAAGGGCGAAATACTTCCAATAAATTGCGATTTTGGGTCAGGTAGATTAGGCAAAACCGAATCAATAATATTCCATTGATAACCCATGTTTTTTGCTACATAAATGATTTGTTTATCGGCTAAAAATTCGTTTTCAGTTAAAATTACTTGGGTGTTGGGTTTGTATGAAATATAGTAGAGTAAATCTTTATACAGTTTTGGTGACTGCTCTGAAAAGGTTGAATTAATATTTTTCAACTCCTTAAACTCATAAGGGTGGGGAATAAGCGAATCGGTTTTTTGTTGCAGTTTAAATCCTGCCAAAAGGTTTTCGGCCAGTTTTTTATGGTCTCTTGTAAATTGAGCATTGGTTTTGGTTTCGGTTAATTTAACCAAGGTTTTTTCAACGTTTTCGGTATCGCTAATTTGAATTTGTAAGCTAGCCCAATTCAGCATGTTGTTGGCCGATGAATCGATAAAAATGAGTTGACTCAAATAATTATTTGCCTTTTCGTAATTGTTTAGTTTTTGAGAAATTTGAGCTGCTTTTACCAAGTATTTTGTGTTTTCGGGCTTCAATAAAACCAATTGATCATACAAGGCCAAAGCCAAATAATCTTTGCCAAATAAGTTGGCTTGTTTGGCGGCTTTTTTGATTTTGCGGTGTTTGGTAATTTTTTCTTCTTTGAGCCAATCGTCAAAGTTTTGGGCAAAACTAAAATTGGCCATCCCGATAAGGAAAAGAAATAAAATAACCTTTTTAATACCGCTCACAAGGAATGTATTTTAAGGCTGATACTTTTACGGGAATTTCATAAACTACACAAACTTCCATAGCACCTCGATTATCAGTTGCTAAATCAAGATTAGAGGTGTTGATGTCGTAACTAAGCATGGCCGAAATTCTATTTTTCCTAATTCCCGCCATCAAAATAAAAGCATCTTGGTTTCTGAAAAATCCATTTCTAAATGAAATTCCACCGGTAAGTTTTAAGTTTTTTTCTACCCCAAAGTTGTACAAAAAGTGTTGGGCCAAAATTGCATAAATCATTTCGTTGGCTTTTGACAAATGTGTTTGGTAGGCGAGAGCCGAGAGGCGAGTAGAAGAGGTAAGTTGATAACCCACGCGCAAATCGTAAATGGGGCGTAAATTCAATTGGTTAATGGCTCCATAAAAACTTTCTTGGGGTGCATTTAAATGATACAATGCAATGCCACCTCTTGCATCAAGTTTGCCCAAGGTTATTTCATAGGCTCCGCCAGCGTTTACATCAACATACAAAGCGGGTTGGTAGCCTAAAATTTCGTTGTTGGGCAATTGACTATCAAAACCTCCAGTGGTTCGATTATACTGACTTGGATAAGTGGCGTTGTTTGTTGCCAATTGCTTGTAAATTCCACCACCTTGTAACCCAAAATGAAAATGGTGAATACCTAATTTTTTATGGTAGGCAAAACTTGTAACCAATCGGTTGGCTTGTATTTGGGGAGAACCTGCTCGGTCGTCTAAAAAGTAAAAACCAAAGCTAAAAGCATCATTAGGCAGAAAAATATTTTGCTCGAAACTGAGCATATTGGTTTGGAAGGGTTTTTCTACAGCTCGCCATTGGTCTCTGTAATTATAGGCCAATCGCGTTTTGCCATAAAAATTTCCAGTTTCGGCAGGGTTAAGGTATTGAAAAGCATTAAAAAATTGCGAGTAGTGTATGTCTTGGCCTTTGGATAAAAATCCAACCATTAATAATAGAAAAATTAACCCAAAACGCATTAATTGCAAGATGTAAAAAAATTGGTTTGGTTGCTTTGTGTGGAGAGTTTTTAGTGAATAGTTGAGAGTAGGGAGGAGTGGAAAGTGGAAAGTGGAAAGTGAAAAGTGAAAAGTGAAAAGCGAAAGGTGGAAAATTAAAAGTTAAAAGTAGTATAAACTTTACTTTTAGCACATAATAGATATTGTTATTTATTAAAGTTTTAGACAATTAATAAGACTCTTACTAATACTATAAATTTTAGCCTTTTATTTAAGTTGGATAATATTGCTAGATATTAAATTATAGTAAAAAAAATCGCCGAGAACAATCGTGAAAATTAATCCCTTAAATACAGCTGAAACACAGCGAAGCGGAGTTGGCGAATACCTTAAAATAGGGGAGAAATGAGCAACGCAATTCACAACTGTCTTAATGCTATGGGATAATATAAGAAGACAAAGAGCGAATTTTATATAAATATTTACTGTCTTTATCCTTCTACTGCTATTAAAACTTTCAGTTTTTGTTTTCAGAAGTTTGTCCTGATTCATAATAAAACCAACTCCACTAACCATTAGTAAAATACTGATTACAAAAAAGCCATTTCTTAAACCTTGGGTTATTGGATTAAGCTGATTAAAATGAAGCAGAATAGCAGTTAGAAGAAGCAGGGCGCCAAAAACCGTAAATTGTATTCCTGTTACTTTTTGAGCAGTTATGTAAACTTCAAAGTGTTTCAGAATTTCCATCTTTTTTTTCTTTAAAAGATTGATTATGAAACTTGTAGTTCTTTAAATAATTCAATCACAGTTATTTTACCCAATTCGTCACAGGCTTTTGGGCTATCACCTGAAATTAGTTTTCGGTCAATGTGCGTGGCCCCTGTAATTTTATCATTGATTACGGTAACACCTTCTTTGGCAAGTGCTTCACATTGAAACCAAGGTAGCTGCCCAGGTAAATACCCTAATGAAGGTGATTGCCTATCAAACTTATCAGGAAAAGCAACCATTTTATAACCCATATAAGGATTAGGTTCATTTTTTATGTCTTTTGCTATCATCGCAGCAGGGCCATGACAAACGGCAACTAAATATCGATTGGAGGTTTTTATCCAACGAATTAATTTTCCAACATTTTCATCTTCTGGCAAGCCAACCATTGAACCGTGACCACCGGGAAGAAAAAGAGCAATATAATCTGATTCATCATTAAGTTTGTTGGTATTAACTAGCTCTTTTAAAGAAAGTGGTTTGTTGAATTTTGTTTGGTTTTCTTTCCTGAATTTGAGCACTGCTTCATCTTTTATAGGAACCGACCATTCTTCTAGAATAGCAGACTTACCTGTTGGAGTTACTACATCAAAGTTAAAACCTGCATTTACTAAATGCATTAGCGGAACCATGGTTTCTTGCACATTGTTTCCGGTGGAAAACTGCTTACCATTGGTCACTTTGAAGTAACGCTCTTCAGTGCATAACACTAAAACCTTTTTATTTCCTGTGTAATTTTTACCACCAAAGTTTGTATGCTTAAAACCACTTACTTTATCTACACCAAACTTTCTACCTAGAGGTGATGGAATATAGCCTGTACCATTTTTTTCTTTTGTTGGGGCCATTCCAAACAATGCTTTTATTGCGCTCATAATTGATTTTTTTAATTAATGGCACAAAAGTCAAGCATCTTAAAAGAGCCGACTAAATGATATTACTGAAAGACTAAATGAAATTATTGAAAGTTGTTTTTTTATTTGGTTTTAGGAATATTAAAAAAAAGAAGTACTGTCAAATAAAGCAAGATAGGTTGCTTTTAATGTAAAAACCAAAATATGAGACACCTATATTTCGGCTATTAAATTTTTCAATTAAAAGTGCTTTTATCAATAAATATAAAGTAGGCAGGAATTTAGAGCTTAGAGTCAATAACCTCATTTTATAAATATTATCAATTAATGTAATATTACCTTCAATATTTAGCCTAGTTATGCAAAAGTTTAGGGTTCATTAACCTAAACCAAATTGGAGGTACTAAACTTAATAACATCATGCCCGGATACCCCGTGGGCATTTGGGGAGAGTTTTTGTGGCTTTTTAAAATTTGGTATTTACGATGTGGTTGATAATGGTGATCGCTGTGGCGAGAAAGCTCAAACAAAAAAAGCCGTCCCATCGTATGGTTCGAATTCCAAGAATGGGTTGGGTTGGTGTCTTCGTAGCGTTTGTCATTCACCTTTTTTCTTTGCAAACCATAATGCTCAATGTATTGCACGGTTTCTAGCAAAATAGCACCTATAAAGGCTGAAACTAAAAACCAAAGCATGGTTTCAATTCCAAAAAAATAAAAGATAGCAATTACTGATGCAATTTCAATCAATACAAACTGAAGCAATTCATTTGTAAAACTCAAGGTTGATTTTTTAGCTCTTCTGAGTCGTTGCTTTTCTAAATTCCAAGCTGAAATAAAACTGAAGATGATACTGCGAAACCAAAAAGTGTAAACTAGCTCGTTTTTTCTTGCTGTTGAGGGATCTTCGGGAGTTGCAACATTTCTGTGATGTCCGCGATTGTGCTCAATAAAAAAGTGCATGTACAATGAAGTAAGCAACAAGGTTTTGGCCATAAATTGCTCGTGTTTGGTGTTTCGATGTCCGAGTTCATGTGCAACATTAATTCCTAAAACGCCGCATAATAATCCCATAGAGGTGGTTCTGCCAATTTGATCGAAAAGGGTAAGTTCAGGTGATGCGATTCCGATTAAGAAATAAACCAACAAACCTAAATGCAGGGGAAAAGTGAGGTAAATTAAAAAATCGTAAAGTGGGTGATTGGCTAGTTTAAGCTCTTCTTCCGCGGTTATGTTTTTCGAGTCGGGTTTAAAGAGTAATTCTACCAATGGAATAAATACAAATGCTTCGAAAATAGGGAGGAGGGTTTTCCAACCGGTGGAGCTAAAAGCAATAAAAGCTAAGATAGGGAGGGATACAATGGTTAAATATTTAGGCCATGTTTTGAACATTGTTTCAAATTTAAACACAAATTTTAATGATTCGTGGTTTCGTCATTGCGAGGAACAAAATGCAATGCAGTTCCGAAGCAATCTAATTTTTCTGGGGTAGACTAAAGCGAGATTGCTTCACTCCGTTCGCAATGACGTTTTATTGAGTTTCACTGATAAGAGTAGAGTCTCATTAATTGAGTAAAAACGCAGGTGTTACATCGAGTGTTCCCGCACTTGCAGGATTGTATCGAGATGTATTCTGAAAATAGCCTTCAGGGCTCAGACTGAGAGCGGTTTTTTAAATGGATGAGATTCCTGCCTGCGCAGGAATGACGGGGAGTTTTTTGGATTTCGTCATTGTGAGGAACAAAATGCAATGCAGTTCCGAAGCAATCTTATTTTTCAAGAATAGACCAAAACGAGATTGCTTCACTTCGTTCGCAATTAAGTTTAGCTCAAAAAAAAAGCCTCAATAAAAATTGAGGCTTTAATTTTTTTTAGAAAGAGATTTATTAAGCTTCGTCTAATTCATCCATTGCTTCTTCCTCGTCCATATCTGCTTTAACACATTTTATAGCTACTTGAATAAGCTTATCTACTTTAAAAATAGGGTAACCTAATCCAATAGCAAATTTTTTAAGCATAGCCATTTCGTGGTCGTCAATTACATCATCAATCATCATCATTATGGTTAAGTTTAGTAATTGAGCATGCCTGTCTTCTTTGGTAGCAGGTGGTGTAAAACTATAATCATTCGGATGATCAATAATGTGTTGAACTTCCTCTGGTTCTACGCCATATTTTTTGGCTACTTTATTTAAAAAGTCTTTTTCTACATCGTCTACGTGACCATCGGCAGAAGCCATTTTTATTAGGTTACGTACGTGGCTTTTCTTTCTTTTATCGTCGCCTGATTCAAATTTGTTGAATAAACTCATTTTAGTGATTTGTTTAAGGCTGTAAAAATATAAATGGATTGCAATAATTTAACCGTGCCAAGTAATTTTTTGATGATTATCGTACAAAAGAATTCCGTTGTTGATAAGGTTATTGATATTTTCTAGAAAAAACTCATCGCTGAACTCTTTAAAATTTATGCCCAACTCTTGAATATGAATAGGTTTTTGGGTATTTATCCTAATTTTTTCGGTAAATGCAACTAAATCGCTTTTGCGATGATGTTTTGAATATTTTTTTAAGCAAACGTCGCAAACTTTGCAATCTTCATCGTTTTTTTCGCCAAAATAGGCGAGTAGCTGCCTGCTTCGGCAAACCTTGTTGTTGGTTAAAAAGTTAACCATAGCTTCAACTCGTTTGAGGTGAACCTCTTTTCGGGTTTCGTAATTGGCTTTAGAGATGGTTACATTTTCGATTGCAATTCTTTCTCGGGTATAAATTATTTGTGGTTTGTTGCTTGCTTTGGCGTAATCAACCACTTTTGTTTTATGCAAATAATGAAGCATTTCTTCAACATTTTTTGTAGTTGAGCCAAGAGTTTTTGCCAATTTATTTTCGTTAATTTTTACAAATTGATCAAATAATCCGGGATAATTTCTCAGTAATGTTTTGAGAAAAAACTCCATTTTTTTGTTTTTCAATTGTAGCTCGTAAAAATCTCGATATGGAACTAAAATATTTAGCCGACTCTTGAAATCTAAAAAGTCGGTTAGTGCTATGTATTCATCTTTTTCAAGAATTTTTAGAGCATTGTAGGCTTCAACCATTTTGAAGTTATATCGTTTGCTAAAGGCCTCAATATCAAATTCAAACGAAGCTTCTTTTCCAGAACCATTAGGCAGTTGAAAATAGTTACCTAGGGCCGTATAAACCGATTTAATAAATGCTTTTGGGGGGAAAGCTTGGTTGGCTCTATCTTGTAAAATAGAAATATCAGCATTTTCGAAAAGTGTGATTGCTTTGGCAAATTTCTCATCTCTTCCGCCTCGGCCAGCTTCTTGAAAATACGATTCTAAATTATCGGGAATATTCATGTGGATTACCAACCTTACATCAGGTTTATCGATCCCCATTCCAAAAGCATTGGTTGCGCAAATAATGCGGGTTGTGCCAATTACCCAATTTTTTTGTTTGATGTCTCTATCCTGAGCAGAAAGTCCTGCATGATAATAATCTGCAGCTATTTCTGCCTTGTTTAAATATTTGGCAATTTCTTCGGTTAGTTTTCTTGAGCGGGTGTAAACGATACCGCTTCCTTGGTTTTCGTTTAAAACATCAATAAGTTTTTTCCACTTGTTTTCTTCAAAATAAACCTGGTAAGCTAAGTTGCTTCTGGAAAACGATTTCGAAAAAACGTTCGGTTTTTTAAATTGAAGTTTTTCTTGAATATCAATAACTACTTCGGGGGTTGCTGTTGCGGTTAGCGCCATTACCGGTAAATTGTGGTACAATGTTCTGAAATCAGCAATTTTTAGGTAAGGAGGACGGAAATCATATCCCCATTGAGAAATGCAATGAGCTTCATCTACTGCGATAAAAGATATTTTGACGTGTAGGAGTCTTTCCTTAAAAATTTCAGATTGTAACCTTTCAGGACTTACATACAGAATTTTGATTTTTCCGGCTTTGCAATTTTCTAAAACTGTTTCTATTTCGTTTTCTCGCATTCCAGAAACAATGGCACTAGCTTTAATATTCCTTTTTCTTAGGTTTTGAACCTGATCTTTCATTAAAGAAATGAGTGGAGATATTACTAAACAGGTACCCTCTAAAATTAAAGCTGGAATTTGAAAACAAATGGACTTTCCTCCGCCTGTAGGAAGCAATGCAAGAGTATCTTTGCCCGCTAAAATACTTTCAATAATATCTTGCTGTGGAAACCTAAAACTACTGTAACCCCAATATTTTTGGAGTACTTCATTGGGTTTTAGGTTTGATTTTTCCATCATAAAAGTTTGGAATATTACAAATTTGGTTAAATAAATACTATTTACTTATTTTCACTCAACTAAAATTTAACCGTTTGAGCAAGGTTTCTATTATGTTTATTGATGATGATGGTATCCATAATTTTGTTATGGAAAGTTATCTTAAACATTTAAAACTTGATGTTTCTCCTTCTTTCTTTACTGATTCTAAAAAGGCTTTGGCCATATTAAACGAAACAGAATATGAATTTTGGCCCGATATTATTTTTTTAGATTTAAAAATGCCAGTGTTAGAGGGGCATGATTTTGTTCAACAACTTCAAATTTACCACTCTAATTTAAAACAACACACTTGCTTGGTTATTCTTACCGCATCTGTTTCTCCTATCGATCAGCAAGAAATTAATAAGTTTCAAGTTGTTAGCGATATTATTATCAAACCAATAAGCACTCAAGCCTTAAAAGATGTTGTAAACAAATGCAAACAAGCTAAAAAAATTAGCTATTAGGTTTTACCTCATTTGCCGGAACCATCTTAGATTTAATCTTATCGTTTTCAGTTATTCCATCAATTATTTGAATGTTAATTCCATCTGATAAACCTGTGGTGATGTATCTTTTTTCGAATTCTTGTTCGCCTATTTCTACTTCTACGTAAGTTTTGTCATCTTCAAATTGCAATAATTTTTCTGGAATTGCCAATACGTCAACCACTTTATCTAAAACTATGTCTGCATTAGCGCTATAACCAGAGCGAATAAAAATTGAGTCTGAAAGGTTTACCATGGCTTTAATCTCAAATTGAATTGCACCGTTTTCCTCCATTCCTTTTGGAGAAATATATTCTAAATTGGCCTTAAAACTTTTGTTATCAATAGCCCCAATGGTTAAAATTAAATCCATCCCTTCCTTTATTTTTCCTACTTCAGATTCATCTACTTTCCCTTCAAAAACCATATCACCCATGTTGGCAATTAAGGCAATTGTTGTTCCCTCATTAAAGGTATTAGCCTCGATAACTGAGTTTCCTTCTTCAACCAAAACATCTAGCACTAACCCATCAGCTGTTGAGCGAATTAATGTGTTGATATTTGAACCCATTTTAGCTGAAGCTCCTTCTTTTATGATTTGTAAGTTTTCTTCTGCTGCATTTAGCTCTTCAGTTGCACTTTTCATATTGAGCTGTGCTGTTTGAAATTCTGCTTGGGCAATTACTTCATCATCAAATAGTTTTTTCTGACGATCAAATTCTATTTTGGCATTTTCGAAGGCAATTTTTGCACGGTTTAATCTGTTTTCGCCGTTGTTTACAGCAATCATATCTGGTATAACCTTTACTTTGGCAATAAGGTCTCCTTTTTTAACCTTGTCTCCAGGCATTACATAAAGTTTATCTACAATACCCGAAACTTGAGGTTTTATCAATATTTCTTTACGAGGCAGAACAGAGCCTGTGGCTACAGTTTTATTAACAATAGTTGCTTTTATAGGTTGTTCTGTTAAAGCAACCATAGGCTGCTCTTCAGATTTTTGGTAGAGGTAGTAAAGGGTTCCTAAAAAGGCTCCAACAATTACTAAAATTACGATGATATTAATTACTTTTTTCATGGTTTATGTTTCGTTTCTTAAGGCCATAACAGGATTTACGGCTGCAGCTTTTCTTGCGGGAATTAATCCTGCAAAAGCACCTGCAACAACTAAAATTATAGTTGCTGTAATAGCTATGTTAAAATCTATTTGAGGGTTGGTAAACATGTTGCCAACTTCACCTACCAAATTATTTACAATTTCAATTACCAAAACTCCTAAAAGCAAACCAATGTATCCTGCAATAGAAGTTAAAAAGGTAGATTCTAAAATTATTTGACTAATAATAGAGTAGGGGTTTGCTCCAATGGCTTTTCTTATTCCTATTTCTTTTGTTCGTTCTTTTACTACAACAAGCATAATGTTGCTAACTCCAATTACCCCAGCTAATAAGGTTCCAATACCTACAATCCAAATTAAAAAGTTAATACCAATAAAGAGGCTGTTTAGTTTTAAATATTCTTTTTCAGAGTTCCAAGAACCTATAGCTCTGGTATCTTCAGGATGAATTTTATGCCGGTCGGCAAGTACAGCGAAAATATTATCATGCAGGTTAGCTACCATAACTTCGGGTTTAGCGGTAACACAATACCATCCAACTACATTTCCATAATTAAAAGCTTGCTGAAAAGTGGAAAAAGGAATGTAAATGTTTTCTAAATCTCGCTCGCTAGAGTTGTTTTTAAACGGCTGATCGTAAACGCCAATTACCTGAAAATAAACACCTTTAATCTGTATGTATTCGCCTATGGGTTGTTCACCTTTTTCGAAAAGTAAATCGAAAACTCGTTTGCCAATTACACAAACTTTTCTTTTACCCGTTATGTCATTTTGGTTTAAAAAACGGCCTTCAAAAACATTAATTGGATCAACTTTTATGATTTCGGGCATATCCCCATACACAGAAAAGGCACCAACATATTTTCCTCTAATTACATTATTTTCGCCTCTGAAGCCTCCAAGTTGATTTCTTGGGCATAAAATATCAATACCTTCTACATTTTGGCTCATTGCCTCAGTATCAGAGTTGTTGAAATAAAAGCCTCTGCCTGGCGGCAAGCCTTTGTATGGTTTAGAGGTAGATTGGGTCCACATGTACAAAGCCTTGGTGGCAAAAGAACCGAAATCTTTTTTGGCTCCTTTTTCTAATCCATCTCCTGCACCCATCATAACCAAGAGCATAAAAATTCCCCAAAACACGCCAAAAGCAGTTAAAAAGGTTCGCACTTTGTTTTTTGAAAGTGCACTAAATATTTCTTGCCATCGGTCTAAATCGAACATATTATTCTTCTCTTAAGGCAATTACAGGATTAATACTGGCTGCTCTTGTTGCTGGAAATAGTCCTGCAAATACACCTGCCAAAACTAAAATTAAGGTAGAGGTAATGGCTACTCCAAAGTCTACTTCGGGGTTTTGGAAAAAGTCTACCCCTTGAATATTTTCGGCCATAAGCTGAAGTACAAAAACGCCACCTACCAAACCTACATAACCTGCAATGGAAGTAATAAAAATGGCTTCTAAAATTATTTGGCCAATGATGTTTGAAGGCGTTGCTCCAATGGCTTTTTTGATTCCAATTTCTTTGGTTCGTTCTTTTACAACAATTAGCATGATGTTACTTACGCCAACAATTCCGGCCAAGATTGTTCCAATGCCAATTACCCAAATAAAAATGCGAATGTTGTCTAACAAATCGGTATAGGTTTTCATGTTTTCCATCAGGTTTCTTACAAAAACCGCTCTTTGGTCTTGGGGATCAAAATTGTGTACTCGGGCTAAATCTTGTCTTACTTCTTCGGCAATGGCTTGGCTTTCTTCTAGGGTTGCATCGCCAACAGTAAACATCAATTGGTCTATTCTATTGGAGCCATTAAAAACTGTTTGACCGGTAGTAATTGGAATGTATAAGTTTCGCATTTCACTTTCTGAGCCTTCATCTATGTAAATACCAACAACTTTAAACGGAATACCATTTACATTGAGGTACTTGCCCATTGCATCATTGGTTTCTGGAAATAAATTTTTTTGAATTAGCTCGCTAATTACAATAACTTTTTTGCGGTCTTCTAAGTCTAATTCATTTAAAAAACGGCCTTTGGTGATAATGGTATTTTCTAGATATTGATGCCCCGGATGGGTTGAGCGAATGCTATAATTTCCGTATTCTTTACCGTGGTTTACAGTTGCTCCCCACACTCCATAACGAGATGAAATATGGTCTACTTCATCCATTTTTTTGGTTCTATCGTATTCATCATTGGTAAATTGAATACTTCTACCTGGTTTTAGCCCTTTGTGTGGCATAGATGTTCTTCCAGAAAATAGCCAAATGCTGTTGTTGGCGTCATCTTTAAATTCATCAATAACACCATTTCTAATCCCGGTGCCTGAACCCAATAAAATAATGAGCATAAAAATTCCCCAAGCAACACTGAAACTTGTTAAAAATGTTCGCAATTTATTTTTGCGAATTGTGGCAAATATTTCTTCCCAACTATCTCTGCTAAACATACTCAGGATGATAAATTTCGCCGTCTTTTAAATTAATTACCCTATCGGTTTGGGCAGCTATGTCGTTTTCGTGGGTTACAATAATTACCGTTATGCCCAACTTATTTACCTCTTTGAAAATTCGCATAACATCTTCTGATGTTTTTGAGTCTAGAGCACCTGTGGGTTCATCTGCCAAAATAACTTTTGGGTTTGATACAAGTGCCCTTGCAATTGCAATACGCTGCTGTTGGCCTCCTGAGAGCTCGCTTGGTAAATGCTCAGCTCTATCGGCTAAACCCATTTTTTCGAGATACTCATAAGCCAATTGCATGCGCTTTTTTCTGTTTACCTTTTGGTAATAGAGTGGAAGCGCTACATTTTCGGCGGCAGATTTATAAGAGATTAGGTTAAAACTTTGGAATACAAAACCTAAAAATTTATTGCGAAGTTGCGCTGCTTTGGTTTGGTTGAGGTTTTTGATAAGCACATCATTTAACTTATAAGTGCCTTCATCGTAATCATCTAAAATTCCTAATATATTAAGCAAGGTAGATTTTCCTGAGCCAGAAGAGCCCATAATTGAAACCATTTCACCTTGTTCTATTTTTAAATCAATACCCTTTAAAACATGTAACGGGTTTTTTCCTACTTGGTAACTTTTGTGTAAACCGTTAATTTCAACCATTAATGCAATATTAAGTTGAATTTCAGAAGAAAATCCTGAATTAATGTAAATGGTATTTTATTTATTTGGGAGGAAAAATACCTTAAAAACTGGTTAAGCAGCTTTTAAGGTATTGTTTTGTGTTAGGCTATTCCAAAGTTGAATTGCTTTGTTGTATCCATTTTCTTTTGCCCAAAACAAATACTTCCAATAAGCTTGCTCTTGGTTAAGCATTTTGGCAGCTTGAGCAGTTTCGAAATAAAACTGTGGACTGTTTAGGTTTCTTTCTATTCTAGATTTAAAAACTTCTATTGCTAATTTAACTCTTTTGGTTTTGTTCAATACCTTTATATAAACCAACTCAAGTTTTGAGTTATAGTTTTTGATTAGCTCCATGGTGCAAAATCTTTCAAGCATTTCTAAATTACCTGAATTTAAAAGTAAACTAGCTTTTAACAAAACAGCAGTTTGATGGCTTGGGTTAAACCCGAGGTAAATATTGATATCTTCTAATGCTTGGTTTTGTTTTCCAACTCTTTGCAATAGGCTTGCTCTTAAAAAATAGGCAGCATCAAATTGCGGATTATCGTTGATTATTTTACAAAGTGTTTTCCATGCATTTTGATTCTTGTGTAAATCATATTGCAACAATGCTTTTAGAATTAAAAAGTTAGGATTATTTGGCCTAATTAATTGCCAGGTATTTAAAATTGATTCAGCTTCATTGTATTTTTTTAAAGCTAAGTATGCTTTGGCTTTGTTTTCTAAACTCTTTTCCCATTTTAAAATATTGCTGTTTTTAGCAAATTTTAAAGTAGCTAAATGGCTTACCATTAATTCACCTGATGGAAGTTTAATTAGCTCGAAAAATTCTTTCGAATTGATAAATAACTCTGTGTCGTAAGGTTTGCCTTCAAAGTATTTAGTTTTAACCATTTCGGCTTTCTTTAAAGCAATACTCCAATCTCTAGATGAAATTCCAAAAGGTTTTTGTGCGATGTTGTTAATTGTTGCGCTCATAATATTACTTTTTAAAAAATTCAACTTTTATGTTTTTGGTAGGCATGAAGGTTTCTTTTTCTAATTGCGATATTCTTGCCACAATTTTTTTTCCTTGCAATAGCGCGTCAGCAATGATGTTGCAGAAACCTGAATTTAGTTCTCCGATGAAAAAATCTCTATAAAAGAGAAATATTTTTCCGTTTGCGGGAAAGTGGTTTGCTTTTTTAACCTCTAAGTTTGCGCCCTTTTGTAGGTGGTGATAAATAAAAGGAAGTTGTGAGTTTTCTGTAATTCTAATCCAATCGGCACCAATTAAACCTTCGGAAGTGGTGGTTTGGTTTTTTCTGAAAAATTGGATGCCAAAAACTGTTTGGAAATCGGGAGCTAGTTTCGATGTAATTTTCATAATACTGTGTTTAATAAGTTTCACAGTACAATGTTATTACCCGAAACCGTAATCTATTTACGGTGTGTAATTATTTGAAAATAAGTTGTTTAATTGTAGTTTTCTAGGGCTTTTTGACTCTCTTTTACAATGGCTTTTTTTAAGCTTTTTGGAGAGATAACTTTTACGCTACTTCCATATCCTAAAATTTGCATAACCAATTCGTAAGATTCTATTACTTCTATTTCTACTCGTAATTCTTTTTTAGAATCGGTAATTATTTTTTGAGAGAAATGTATGGGTTGAGATTTTACATAATGCCCTTGTTGAGGGTTAAAAGATAAAACTACTTTTTTGGGCTTTTCGGTGGAGGCAGTTATACCAACAGAATATTTAAAAAAGTGATCGTGAGAAAAAGTTGAATCTCTTTCGAACTTATTATTTGAAAGCGTAACCTGCAAAATTCTATCTAAACCATAAGTTTTAAGTTTTTGGGCTTTGTGATCTATTGCAATTAAATACCAACGGTTGCGGTATTCTTTCAGCAAATGAGCATTAAGCGTATAACTTTTAGTTTTTTCTGCTTTGTACGAGGCATATTCAATTTCAATTTGTTTTTGGTTTTGAATGGCTTCAAGTAGCACAGGTAAATGCTCGCTTCCCTCAATTTTTGTTACTGTTTCGAACTGTACATATTGTTGAATTGCATTTTCGTCGGAATCTACACTGAGGTTAATTCGCTCAAAAAGTTTTCCAATGGCAAATTCAAAATCTTCGAAAACCTTTATGCCTTTAAATTGGTGTAGGGTAGTGGCAGCAAACCTTAAGGCATGCAAATCATCATCGTTAATAGGAATATTATCGATTGAATAATTTGGATCTTCGTAATAGTAACCTCCATCTGCTTTTGAGAATTTTATGGGTGCCTCATAACCAAGTGCAGCATCAAAACGCATGGCGTTTAAATCTTTCTCTATGGTAGAAGTTGAAACCCTTTCTCCAACTGAATTGAAAAGGGCATCTTCACAAGCTTGCCTAATGAATTCTTTGCTGGGATAAGGCTTGTATTTATTACGAATACATTTATCAATTATCCTGTATCTAAGCAGTGCAGATTTGTTTGCTGGCATGTTGCTAAAATATCAATAGATTTTATGAATTGGTGATAAATTTTTAATTTGGATTAACAAAAGACGTTTACATTTGTCTTATTTAGAATAAATCTAAACAAATGAATGTTTTTGTTGCCGACGGGCACTTTTTATCTAGAGAAGGCGTAAAAAATATTTTACTTTCAAACCAAAATTGCGAATTGGTTGGTGAAGCTGTTAACAAAATTGAAATTCTTAAAAATTTAAGATCTCAAAAAATAGATTTATTGATTATTGACCCAAAAAGTGTGTTAGGTTTTAAGAATGAAATTTTAAAACAAATTACCAACGAATATCCATTTACCAAAGTACTTATTATTGGCGGAGAATACTCTCAAGGTGATGTTGTAGAAATAATTCAAAGTGGAGTTACAGCTTTTGTTACAAAGCATTGCAGTAAAGCAGAAATTTTAAAAGCTATTGATTTTGCCATGGTTGGCGAAAAATTCTTTTGCAATAAGGTTATTGAGTTGATGATTTCTAAAAATAAACCTACTGAAAACTCAAATTGCGATCCATCAGTTTTAACTGATAGAGAAACAGAAATTTTAAAATTGATAGGAGAGGGGTTAACTACTTCAAAAATAGCCGAGAAGCTAAATTTGAGTATTCATACCATAAACACTCACCGAAAAAACATCAGCAAAAAATTGCAAATAAACACACCAGCCCAAATGGTGAAATATGCAGTAGAATCTGATTTGTAACTATTGAATTACAAATCTTTTCTTGTAAACTGTATTATTGGTTTCTAGTTGTAAAAAGTATACACCAGCAGCAATTTTTTCAAAAATTATTTTGTTGTTTTCTGGAATCCAACCTTCTTGAAGAATAGCGCCTGTTATAGAAATTATTTTATAATAATTATTTTGATTTATTGATTTAGGTAAATATGTAAATCCTTCAGTTACAGGATTAGGGTAAATATCGAAATCAAAGTTTTGAGTTTTACAATTTTCAATTTTTTTGATATCAGAAAAAGATTTTTTCCCATCAAAATCTACTTGTTTTAATTTAAATAGTAAAAAATCATTTTCTAAAAAATCAATTTTTAATTTTTGATGATAATGATTGGTTTCGTTTGAGGTGCCTTTGCCGTTATTGGATGAAAGTGAATAAAAGTCAGTCCCATTTTCTGAAGCCAAAATTTCGAAGAAATCGTTATTCAATTCAGATAAGGTTGTCCAAGAAAATTCAACATTTTCATCTTCACACTTGCCATTAAAATCAGCTAAATCCACTGGTAAAGGATTATTTGCAGTTGAAGACCAAAAAGTAAAAGGACTAAAATTTGAAACTCTAGTAGTTGATTGTAAAGTTCCTGCCGCAGTTGTACCTGTAGTTCCTCCATTTCCTTCGCTTACCCATTCGGCTCCATCCCAACGAGCTACTCTTAAATCGGTTAAATTGTCTACATCACCACTATTCGCATCAAACGATAAAATTACATCTGCAGAAGCTGTAGTTGCTAGCCGATCTAAAATCCAAAACTCTCTTGAACTTACATGGTCAAGATTTGCATCATTAAAATTTATATCAAAAGAGTTGCTAGGGTTGGCCATAAAATATTGAGCTCAAAAGCTCGCGCTACCGCTATTTGGTGCACCAATTCCAATGGGTTGGTAGTTTCCACCTGAACTCGAGGCCCAATTATCTACAGTCCAATTAGATGCAGCGCCCGCTACCCAATATCTTGATTGCGAAAAACCTGAAAAATTTAGGATTAATGCAATAAGAAAAATAAAAAATAATTCTCGTCATAATTATAAAAACGCAAATTATTCTTTAGGTTTCCAAAAAAATAAATAATTCGTTGTAAGGCTAGTAAAATTAGACGTAAATCAAAAAAAAAGCCCCACCAATGTGAGGCTTTTTTTTGAAAAAATTATGACTAAAAGTCTCTTCTAGGTCTTTCTTCTCTTGGTCTAGCTTCGTTAACTACAGCATTTCTGTTGTTTATAGACGCACCGTTTAAATTTTCGATTGCTTTTTTAGCTTCTTCGTCGTTTGACATTTCAATAAATCCGAAACCTTTACTTCGGCCACTAAACTTATCAGTAATAATTCTTGATGAAGTAACTTCACCAAATTCTGCAAAATGATTTGCTAATTCGTCCTCGGTTATTTTATAATCGAGATTTCCTACATAAATATTCATAATAAAAAGATATAATAACATCACGAAAATAACCAATACCTACGTATAAGCAAATTAAATTTAGGTTAATCAAAAAAATATTTTTCTGATTTTCAAAAAGTTAGGCGTAAAGTTGGTCGAAGTATTCTTCTAACATTCTTTTAACGGCAAACTGTTCTCTAGTATCGTTAATACTATTTTTCATCATGTTTAACCATTTTGGTTTGTCGTTATAGTAAGTAGGCACAACTTCAGTTGTTAAAACTTTGTACAAAGAATCTCTATCGTTCGTATCTAATTCTTTTTCGTTTTCGCTTTCAAACCCGTTTCCAATTTGCCAACCGTTTTCTCCGTGGTTACATGCCTCTGGCCACCAACCATCAAGCACACTTAGGTTTAAAACTCCATTCATAGAAGCTTTCATGCCTGAAGTTCCACTTGCTTCTTTTGGCCTGCGAGGGTTGTTTAACCAAACATCTGATCCACGGGTTATTTTGGCTCCAATTTCCATATCGTAGTTTTCTAAAAATACTACTGCATGGGGATATTTTTTGGCCATTTTTACCAAATTTGAAACTATTCCTTTTCCTGTATCATCTAAAGGATGAGCTCTTCCCGAGAATATCAATTGTAATTTGCCATCTCTTAAAAGTGGATCGATTACTTCGTATTTAGAGAAAATTAAATCACTCCTCTTATAAGGTACAGCTCTTCTTGCAAAACCAATGGTTAATACATCTTCTTTTAAATCAATACCATTACGCATTTTAACATAATTGATCAATTCGCGTTTGTTTTCCATGTGAGCTTCCCACAAATCTCCATCATTATCCATGGCATCAAAAATTCTATCGGCAACCCAAGTAGGAGTATGAATTGCATTGGTGATAGCAACAATTTCTGATCTATTATCAACGTGAGCCCACATTTTGGTGGCAGTTTCACCATGAAGTTGAGCAACAGCATTTGATTTTCTAGACAATCTCAAGGCACCAACAGTCATGTTGAATGGATTCCCTCCAAGTTCTTCTAGTTGAGCTTCTGTTAAACCATGGTTTGCTCCCATATACATTAATCTCTCAATGGGGTGAGATTCGTTTCCTTGAACTACAGGAGTATGGGTAGTGAAAACAATTTCGTTTTTACTTTTCTCCCAAGCTTCTTCAAAAGAAGCTCCTTTGTCCATTTTTTCTTTCATTAACTCAAAACCTGCAAATAATGCATGACCTTCGTTAAAATGGTAAACATCAGGTTTAATGCCTAATTTACGCAGTGCTCTAACACCGCCAATTCCTAAAACCATTTCTTGCGCAACTCTTTCTTCGCCAAACCAGCCGTATAATTGGCCAGTAATCCAAGCATCGTTATTTCCTGGAATATCTGTATCTAATAGGTAAATGGCATTATTTCCGTAAATGTCTAATTTCCAAACCTTACATTTCACTTCAACTCCTCTAATATCTACAGAAACTTCAATTCCTGTATCTTCAAAATTGTATTCGTAGTTGTGGTATGTATCGTAAGGTTTTCCGTTTTTATCAACGAATTGGTCTGAGTAACCTTGTTTCCATTTTATACCAATTCCTATTACGGGATAATCGTGGTCTTTGGCTCCTTTGAGGTAATCACCGGCTAAAATACCTAAGCCACCTGCATAGGCTTTAAATGAGTTATCTAAAGCATACTCCATACAGAAATATGCAACTTTTGGAAGTTTTTTGTTTTTCATATTGTTGTAATTGCGGCTTGCAAAATAGAAAATTGATACGACTAAATTGCATTAAAATATTGTTATTATATCAACAAAATTAAACTAAGTGTTTTTTGTACACTTTTGAAAATAAAAAAATGAAAGTAGGAGTGGAGATTAGCATGTACCCATTACACAAAGATTTTGAAAAAGATATTTTGGAATTTATTCAAAACCTTAAAAGGTTAGGTTTAAAGCCTCAAACTAACGGAATGAGTACTCAGGTTTTTGGAGAAATTGATGAGGTTTTTTTGAACCTAAATAAAGCTATGAAAGCAGCTTTTTCAACTGAAAATCAAATTGTATTTAACCTAAAAGTTTTAAACAACCCGCTGCCAAGTGATTTTAGTTTATGAAAGTATGTATTGCTATTGCAAATATTAGAATTACAAAAAACTAACTTTTATTCTTTAAACTTTATCAAACTTCTAAAGTAATAAGTATCACTTTGAGATTTAACCTTTACAAAAAGTAACAATTTACCTTTTGGAAATTTTTTGATTTTGTATTCATCTATTTTTTTGAAGTCGAGAATTAATCTGAGCAGGGCCGGAGACTCTTTGCATCTGCTAAAATAACAGAACTGTTTTCCTTTTTCTCTTCCGAAGGTATGTCTGGTAATTTTATCAGAATTATTTGAACTTAGTCTCAAAACTTCGGGAGAGTTAACAGGTACGTTATAATTTTTAAAATTTGGCACCAGGATTTTATCGCTTTCGGCATTAAAAAATGTGGAGGTTAGAGTTAAGTCATCAGAAGCAACATAAGCAACAGAAATTCCTGTATCGGCGGCTTGAATTTCCCAACCTTCAAAGCCAACTACTAATGAAAAGTATGTTTTTGAAATTTCGATTGAGTCCTCGTTTAGGCTATAATAAACGCTGTCTTGTTCAATAAAACCTTTAGGTTCTGGGTTGTTTTCTTGGCATCCCCCAAAAATTAGGGGTGAAATAAAGAAGATTAACCAAAGCCTTTTCATGAAGTAAAGGTGTGGTTTTTTACAATAGTTTAACTAGACTGATGGTTAAATCTTTGTTTTTACCGTCAAAATAAAAAAAAGTATCTCTAAATTTTGGTGGACCAAGTAACCCTCCATTTTGGTTTTGGCTAAACCCATATGGCTCTGCAGGAATTCCAAAATAAGTATTAAGTTTTTGGTTGTTGTCTATATCATGAAAAATGGCAATGGCATATTCGCCTTTTGGCAAATCGGGTATGGCAATATTTAACTTATTATTAAAAACAGGATTGACGGTTTTTAAAATTGCTTTTTCGGTTTTCAAAAAACTTTCATCAGAATTGTAAACGGCCAAAAAAATACTTCCTTTTAGGGTCTCAATATTTTCAACATTAAGGTTTATTTGGCTATATAAATAGCTGTTATAGAGAAATAAAATTAATATGAAAAAGGTTTTTTTTATCATTTCGAAAAAGGAAACACCGCAATAAAAATTTTTTTTAAATCATAGCTTGATAAAGCAGCGAAACAGCAAAAAGAATTATTAAAAACCAACCAAATAAACCTTCGATTAAAGCAATAAACCTTGCAAAAGGAAAAGTATTATCACTTTTGCCAAAGGTTAAAAAGGCCCTTAAACTTTGGTCGAAAGCAAACCAAACTTGCAGCAAAACTTTGCCAAGTGGTTTGGCACCTGAAGTATCTATTTCGTTGGGAATTAAAATAAAAACAAATCCAAAAAATACAATTACAAAAAACACATTAAACAAAACCAACAAGGGGTTACTGCCATAATCTGAAGTAAAAAATAGCAATTGGTTAAACCGTAATTGAAATAATTTTTTTAATTTCTTTTGACTTTGGTAGTCTGTAGCTAACTTTTGAGTTTCTATTTCTCGCATCTCTACATAACTTCTATCTGCAGAAATTCTATCTCCTCGGGTTTTGTAAATGTCAATCCAATTTTGATAAGTTGCAATTAGTTCAGGGTAAAGCACAATACTATCTGAATTAATAGATTGTATCGGGTTAAAAACAAATGGATTAATACTATTTGAATCAAGCATTCCGTTCTCGTTAATTAACCATTTATTAGGAATTATTAGGCTTAGGTTTTGACTTAGCACATCCCAATCGGCGTAAACAAAATATTTGTTTAAAGGAAAAGAAGTTCTAAAAAGACTTATTCCAGATAGCAAAGAGTTCCTGATGCTTAATTCATGATAAACTTCGGAGAAATTGTAAACAATTGGAACTTCAATTAGAGAGTTTTCAATTAGCAAATCTTTGCTGTTTCCAACAATTACAAAAGGTAAATTTTTATTGTTTGATGAGAACTTACTTGTATTGATGTTTAAGCTGCTTAATGGATTTAAGCCAATTTTGAGGTAACTTCTTTTTTCTAAATTAGTAAGGTTAGTATCGAAAAATTGAACAATAGTTGAGTTTGTAATTTGGTAATTTAGTTCTAAATTTTGGGGTATTTCTGCCCTGTTTTCATTATTTTTTGATGAAAAACACAGCATAGATTTTTCGATTTTTGAGCTATCTATTGAGAAATAAATAGGATTGTTGTCCTCGAAAATTAGTGAGCGATTTGCTGACTTCGCATATAATTCTGCAACCTCAATTTTTGTTTTTTTGATTGATAAATTACCAATTGTTTTTGGAGAAAAATTAAAGTTTTGAACTTCAGAATTAGAAATAAAATAATTTGGAAGTATTTGCTGAAATGATTCAGTTTTTGCAATATAATTCTCATCAAAATCAAAGCTTAAATTGGTAATTTTTGAATTGGTAATAATTAAACCTGAAGTAAAATCTGAGTTGGCAAAAAATATATTTGAAAAATTGAAACCATCTAATTTTAAATTGTAAAAAGCTGAATTGTAAATGTTTATTGGTAAATCTTGAAGAATGTAATTATCCATTAATTCTAATGTAGAATCCTTAGCCAAAAGATATTCCAAAACAGAAGTTGTGGTTTTTTGCTCTCCTGCTTCGTTTGTGTCAGGCAATAAAAAAAAATCTTCTGCAACAATTATTTTATTCTCAATTTTTATTTGTTGAAATAGGACCAATTCACCTTTTTCATTAAATTTTTCATCGGTTAACAAAAAAGAATCTTGTTTTGGGTGAATGCCGGCAAGTATTTCAATAAAGTCATGTTCAGCTAAAATTTCAAGGTTTTGAGCATCTGCTTGAAACCCTAAGTGAACAATAAAAAAAGTAAGAATGACTAAAAAATAACTTTTCATCAATTGAAATTATCAGTAAACATACTTTAAAACAATTTTAAAATTCTTAAAACGGAGCAATAATAACCCATCAATTTATTGTGATAAAAATTATTCGTCGCGATGCACTTTTTGTGGCGAAAATGCAGGCAAGCACACCGCCATATATTCAGCTCCCTTTGGGGTAGTATACTTTACCTTTTCTCCCTTGGTTGCTAAAAATGCTTCTCCTTTTTTTACGCAATAGGTTTTATTGGATGTAATAATTTCCATTTCGCCTTTAAGAACAATAGTATATTCATCAAACTCGGGAGTTTGAAAAGGCTCTTCCCAACCTGCAGGAGAATTCATTTTAGCAATGCTAAGCTCAGAAGATTGTGAATTTACCGCACCAAAAAACTCTAATATTTCTTTTGGTTTGTTTCCTACAGATTCAATTTTTGTAGGAGCTAAAATATGTTTTGCCATATGGCAAAAGTGACACTATTTATTTAAAAATTGAATAGAAAGCCAATAATCATTAAATGAGATTGATATGGTTTTGATGTATCCAAAATCATTTCTATGGGCATTTAAAATTCCTTCATTTCCTTGAGCATCTTTAATGGCAGCTAATGTAAAGGGTTCGCCATTGTCGTTTTCATTTTGAAATAAGGTAGATAACACTTCAAAGTTTTCTACTTTGCCACTTTGGTAGTTGATGGAAAAATTGGTTATTGGTTCGTTGATGAAAATAAAGGTGTTTTCGCCAGGTTTTAAGCTGCTCCATTGCTTTGTTGCATGATCGAAATACCTAACATATTGAAAAGTTTTTTTTAATTCTTTTTGAGAGAAAGCTTGGTTGAAACTTAAAAAGAAAATTGCCAAAAAAATAAATATCCACCTTTTCATAACCCGTATTTTTAGCAAATATTGGTGAATATATTCTACTAAGTTATGATTTGAAACACTTTAAAAATTGATAAAAATCAGCATTTAAAAAACCAAAGTTTGCATTGCATTCGCAGGTATGGTTATTTCAGCAGACATTTCTCCTACCAATAATTTATAATTAACTGATTCTGCACTTTGATTCATTACCATGGTTGAAATTTTCCCATCTGTATCGATAAAAGAAGTAGTTAATAATTGGCTTCTACTAGAAGCGCTGCTTATTCTGTAGTCGTTTGGTGAAACAAACTTTGAGAAGTGCCCAATGTAATAATATGAGGGTGTAAAAATTAACTCTTTACTTTCTAAATCTGCATGAACAGGGGCAAAGCATAAATTTCCAACATGGTTTGGCCCACCAAATTGATCGAGTAAAATATTCCAATCGGTCCAACCAACTGTTCCATTATTAAAATCATTAATCATCGATTTTCCATATCTCTCGGCATTTGGCCAATGCTCGTATTTGGTATTGTCAAATCTTTCGTTGCAACCTTCTGTAAAAAGAAGTTCTTTATCAGGAAAAGCATCTTTTACAACTTTCAAATTTTCAAACATTGGCTCTCCACCCGACCAGTTTTCGTACCAATGGAAACCAATTCCCCATGCATATTTGGCCGCGTCAGCATCACCAAAAATGGTATTGGCTCTGTTTACAATTAAATCTCGGTTATGATCCCAAACCACAATTTTTTTACTTCCTAATCCATTTTTCTCGAAAGTTGGGCCTAAGTAGTTTTTTAAGAAGTCACGTTCTTCTTCTGCAGTATAAATGCAGCTTTCCCATCTTTGAACTGCCATAGGCTCATTTTGCATTGTAACTCCCCAAACATCTATACCTTGGGCTTGGTAAGCTTCAATAAATTTTACATAATAATTTGCCCATGTTTGGTAATATTCGGGCAAAAGTTTTCCTCCTTCTAACATGTTGTTATTACTTTTCATAAATGCCGGAGGACTCCAAGGGCTAGCATAAAAAGTTACTTTATTTGATGCAGCTTTTATGGCTTCTTTTATCAAAGGAATTCTAAACTCTAAATCGTGTTTAATGTTAAAGCTTTCCAATTCTTTATCGCCTTCTTCAATATATGTAAAGCTATACGGACTAAAATCGCAACTGTGAATTGAGGTTCTAATTATGGAATAGCCAATTCCGTTTTCTTTGCTAAAATAAGCTTCAATTAATTCTTTTTGAGTTCCTTCTGGAAGCTTACTCAAAACCTCAGCTGATGCATCTGTAATTGCTCCTCCAATGCCTAAAATTTGCTGAAATTTTTTGCTAGGATTAACAAAAACTGAAATTTCAGATTCTAAAGGTTGTTTTACTTTTTCGAATGTTTTTTCATCTGTTTTTGATAACCTAAAATTTGAATTTTTTGCTGTAGTATAAACTGTAATTATCCTTTCTGTTAAATTATTAAGTTGGTTTTCATTTGTAATTTCAGATTGATTTTCGATTATTAGTGTATCGGTATTTGCAGCAGATTGCTTGCAAGCAAAACAGCTCGTAGAAGCCAATAAAATTAAGATAAGGTTTTTCATACCATAAGTATTTTTTTCAATAGTAATTATTTTTTTAAATATCCTATAATAGGATTTTAATAACTGTTACACCAATCAAAATATTTTGATGTAATTTGTTCTTTTTGTGCATTTAAATAATCAATAAAAGCCAAAGCAACAGGAGATAGGTTTTTACTTTGTTGCCAAACCAAGCTCCAATTGGTAATTATGGGGAAGTCTTTTATTTGAATTACATCAACTTCTTTGCCTTCAATGGCATTTTTCAATCCTATAATGGGCATTAACGAAATACCTAAACCAGCTAAAATTGCTTGCTTTACTGCTTCGTTAGAAGTTAAAACTAATTTTTTTGATGGAATTATTTTATGGTCGGCCAAGTATTTTTCCATGGCTTGCCTAGTGGCTGAACCTTGTTCTCTATAAATAATTGGGGTTGTAGCTAGTATTTTTTTGAGGTTGCTTAATGATAAATTTTTGGATATTGATTTTCCCACCCAAAATAATTTATTAGGCAAAAGAGGCAACTGATTTAAATTTAAACTTGGTGTTAAAACCGAAACCAAAGCAAAATCTACTTCGTTTTTTTCTAAGCTGGTTATTACCTTTGTTTTGTTAGTTACATCTAAAATTAAATCAACGCCCTGATGTTGGTTTACAAAATCTGAAATATAGTAGGGGATTACATATTTTCCAGTAGAAACCGATGTTATTTTTAGGGGACCAACTAAGTTTTTTTTTCGTTGTTGAATTTTGGTATTCATGTTTTCCACCTCGTTTAAAATAGAAATGGCACTTTCGGCAATATCAAATCCAAACGGTGTAATAAATAGTTTTCGGCCAACTACTTCTGTTAAAGGAATATCAAATTGATCTTGAAAATTTTTTAATTGTATAGAAATGGCAGGTTGCGACAGGTGAAGCAAATTAGCTGCCTGTGTTATACTTTTTATTTCAACTATTTTTAAAAAAACTTTTAGTTGATGGAGTGTATAATGCATAAGATAGATTTATATTTTAATTGCAAAGTATAAAAATATCTAATTGTTAAATACTATAATTACAAAAGGGCAAGTAATATTTTAGGTTATGTTAATCTTAATGTAGGAGAAGGTAGGGTGCTATTATTACTTTTTTCTCCGTAAGTTTTTTCCAACCAAGTATTAAAATATCCTCCATGGTTTTGAGCTAAAAATTTTATTTGACTATAGTAAAACTCTTTTAAAAAAGCTTCTATTTGCGGAGGCATTTTTATTGATTTTGATTTATTTATTGCCTGCGGGTTTACTTTATTCTTAATATTTTTTTGGGACACTTTTCCAATGAAATTTGAAACTTCAAAAATGAGGGAATGAGGGTCATCAATTATAGCATCAAAAAAGCCAATTATTATTTGTTTTTTAGGAAAAACTTCTGAATAGTTTTTTATTATTTGGTTGTAATCTGACCTTAGCACCTGCTTTTCTGCAGTTAAAAATTTCAATAAATCTTCGTTAGTTAAATTTTCATACGAAAAGTGTTTTTTATTTTCAGATTCCATCTTAAAATGTGACCAAGCCCTATCAATAGGATTTCTTACCATTAAAACTATTTTAGCTTGTGGCGAAAGATTGTACATTTTTAGAATATCGCTTTTTTTTAAAATACAGTAACTTGGAGTAATTTCTCCCTTGTAACCTTTAAGCTCTTCGAATAATGATAAATACCAATTATCGTTATAATTTGAAAAGTAATATTTCAATAAAAAAGATACTTTTTTGAATTTCTTTTTTTCAAGATTATTTGAAATATTCGATAAAGCATCTGAAGTCCATTTTGGATCAGTAAGTCTCTTGTTTAAAGAATTTTCTATTAATTTATTAGGAGAAGAATAATTTTTAGACCTGTCGAAATAATGAATTTCTTTTACAGGCAACATGCTAAATTTTGGTATAGATTTTAATTGAAAATGCAGCCAAGTTGTTCCACATTTTTGAACTCCTATTCCCCAAAAGTCAATAGGGCTAGTTTCTATTTGGTTACTTTCAATCATATCAAACTTAATTTTTTAAACAAAGAATTTAAAAACTAAAATTAATT
>JABAYK010000015.1 GCA_018609045.1 Flavobacteriales bacterium | reverse complement strand
GGAGTTTCTTATGCTTTTTTCATCATCAATAACTAATATCTTACTCATACTCTAAAGGTTTAATAGTTTGGCAATATATCCTTCTTTTAAAGAATTTGGCGATTGGATAATCCTAATGGCTTGGGTTAACTCTATAATTACCTCAATAAATAGGGTTCCATAAACAATAAATTCTGCTCTAAATGGTGGAAGTCCATTTACTTTTTTCAGGTCATTCAAGTTTAACTTAGACAAAGAATTATGGATTTTAATAAAGTCTTCAATGTTTAGCTCATACGAAACTTCCTTGTTTGTGGGTTTTCCATCTTTTAAAAATGAGTCAATTTGAGAAAGGCTGTCAAAAGTACCTGCTGAACCGATAATTAAATTTGTAGGATGCTTTACTAAAACAGCTTTTAAGTCTTCTAACTCACTCAGATAAAAATCTTTTATTTCTTTAATCCTTCTTGTTGAAAGTGGTAATTCGCCATCAAATTTTTGTTTTATTCGGCTTACTCCTAAATCGTAACTTTTTGAAAAGTAACTTTGGTTTTGAGATGCAATACTTATTTCATTGCTTCCACCACCAATATCAATCAGCATGGCTTTTCCATCCCAATTTAAACTTGATTTTACACCATAGTAGATTAACTCAGCTTCTTGGTTTCCTGAAATTATTTCGATGTTCAGGTTAAATTCATCATTTAAATCTGATATAAAACTTTCTCCATTTGAAGCACTTCTAATAGCAGAAGTGGCAATTCCAAATATTTGTGAAACGTTGAACTCTTTTGCTTTTAGGACATGACTAAAAATGGCCGATTTTCCTCTTTCTATGGGTTTAGGCTGAAGAATTTTGGTCGAAAAGCTATTCTCTCCAATTTTTACAGGAGTTTTAGATTCATAAATAATTTTAGGTTGATTTTTTTCTACTTCTATAACAAGTAGATTAAATGTGTTTGAACCTAAATCTAAAACAGCAAGCCTTTTCATTCTGCTTGTTTAAGCCATTTTAACAACTCTTTGAAGCTTGGTTTTTTGCCATACATCAAAATACCCACATTGTAAATTTTTGAAGCTAGCCAAACGATTATGAAAAAGGCAATAATTAATAGCGACATTGATAAGCCAACTTCCCAAAATGGAATTCCACCATCTCCGATGCCAACTGCAAGCCTTGTCATCATAACAATAGGGGAGGTAAATGGAATTATAGAAAACCAAAAGGCTGCAGGACCATCGGGGTTTTGAATTACAAAAATTGAAATGATGTATGCTGCTATTAAAGGCAATGTAACCGGCAACATAAATTGTTGAACATCAGTTTCTGAGTCAACTGCAGAGCCTATGGCCGCAAACATGGCACTGTACAATAAATAACCCCCTAAAAAGTAAAAAGCAAACATACTTAGCATTAGTGGAAAGTTAATTCTATTGATAATGTTGTCTTGCTGTAATAGCATTTTGGAATCAAAACCAGGGTTGTTTTGCATTTGTCCTATTAAATCTGCACTAATTTGTGATGATGGACCTATTGTATCTACACCATATTGGGTAGCCATTACAACTTGAAAAGCTATGGTGTAAAGGGCAAGCGTTAATATTATCCAAATAATAAATTGAGTAAAACCTACCATTGCTACCCCAATTATTTTTCCAAGCATTAATTGAAAAGGCCTTACTGAGCAAACAATTACTTCAACAATTCTATTTGTTTTTTCTTCAATTACCCCGCGCATTACTTGAACTCCATAGAGAAAAATAAACATATAAATAAAGAGCCCAAAAACAAATCCAACAGCATTTTTTTCTAAATCTATTTCTTTTTCATTGCCAGACTCACTGAATTTTACTGCATTTAAATGGAAGTTGGTGTTTACCTTATCAAAGGTTTCTCTGTCAATTTTGAATAAATCAAGTTTTAAATCTTCAACTATTTTCTCAACAGAGTTCTCAATGTTTTTTACCGAAAATAAACTTGGTTGTTTTTTGAAATATAAGATTGCGGTGTTGGCATAAGTAATATTCTCTGGTAAATAAAGAACAGCAGTATAATTTGAGCTTGTAAACATTTGCTTGGCTTCTTCGAGAGTGAAATTGCCATATTCAAAGTTTAAATTCTTGTCGCCTTTTATGGTCTTAAATGCAGGGTATTGATCGTCAACCACAATAATATTTTGGGTTTCGGTTTCTTCCATACCTAACCAAGCAATAAATACAAATAGCCCAGCCATTAGCATTGGGCCCAAAATGGTAAGTAATAAAAAACTCTTCTTTTTTACCCGTGTGGTGTATTCACGTTGTATTATCAACCAAATTTTATTCATATAAATCGGTTTTTGGTTGTGTTTTTTTTTCTGAAACTTCTTGTACAAAAATGTCGTGCATAGAAGGTAGCTTTTCTTCTAAAAATCTTAATTTAACAGATGGAATTATAGATTCAGCCAATTTATTTAGGTTACTTTCATTAACTGATTTAACTCTTGCGATAGTTAAGTTGCCTTTTTGCTGTTTGTCAACTAGTTCAAAATTGGTCCAAAGGGCATTGGTAAAAGCTATTAGGTTTCCTTCAAAACCAACAGTAAACTCATTTTTAGAATAAGATTTTCTAACATCTTCAACACTTCCGGAAAGAATTTTTTCTGACTTGTTAATTAAGGCAATTTTTTCACAAATTTCCTCCACCGAAGCCATGTTGTGGGTTGAAAAAATTATGGTTGTTCCGTTTTGTTTTAAGTTTAATATTTCTTGCTTAATTAAGTTTGTGTTAACAGGGTCGAAGCCAGAAAATGGCTCGTCTAAAATCAGCAGCTTAGGTTCATGTAGAACAGTAACGATAAATTGAATTTTTTGCTGCATTCCCTTTGATAGATCTTCAACTTTTTTGTTTACCCAAGGCATAAGTTCAAACTTTTCAAGCCAAGCTTTTAGTCTAATTTTTGCCTCTTTTTTTGGAACGCCTTTTAAACCTGCTAAATAAATAGATTGATCTAAAATGGTCATTTTTTTATACAACCCTCTTTCTTCGGGTAAATAGCCTATTTTTTCTATTTCTTTTTTAGATATAGGGTTTCCATTCAAAAAAACAGAGCCGCTATCTTGTTTTATTATTTGGTTAATTATCCTTATCAGGGTTGTTTTTCCAGCGCCATTAGGACCAAGTAAACCAAAAACTTCTCCTTGGTTTATCTCAATTGAGACATCTTTTAAAGCCTGATGGCCTGAAAATGATTTAGATATATTTTCAACTTTTAATAACATAAAAAAAGGCCCCCAATTTTGGGAGCCTCAAAAATAACTTTCTAAATATTTTTTTAGTCAATTATGAAAAGTATTCTCTCATTCTTGAGAAAAAGCTTTTTTCATTTTGGGTATCTTGAGGTTGAAAATTTTTAGAATCCCTAAGTTTTTCTAAAATTTCTCTTTCTTCTGCTGTTAAATCTTTGGGAGTCCATAGGTTTACATTAATTAATAAATCACCTCTTCCGTAAGCATTAACAGATGGTAGCCCCTTACCTTTAAGTCTTAAAATTTTTCCTGCCTGAGTTCCAGGGGCAATTTTAATTTTTGCTTTTCCTTCGAGAGTGGGTATTTCCATTGATGAACCTAGGGCTGCATCAGCAAAATTCATATACAAATCGTAATGAATATTCATACCATCTCTTTGGAAGTTTTCATGCTGAAGCTCCTCAATTAAAACAATTAAATCTCCAGTAACCCCGTTCATTGGGCCTTCGTTTCCTTTTCCTCGTAAAGAAATTTGCATTCCTTCTTCAACACCTGCCGGTATTTGAATAGTTTCAACTTTCTCTTCTCTTTTTTGTCCGTTATGATCTGAACCAGCTGGTCTACCAGATAATAATTGACCAGAGCCTTCACAAGATGGGCAAGTAGAGGTAGTTTGCATTTGGCCTAAAATAGTATTAGTAATTCTAGAAACAGAACCGCTACCTCCACAAGTTGAGCAAGAAGAAAATTTTGCTCCTGCAACATTTACAAGTTTATTAAGCTTAATTTTCTTTTCTACACCATTGGCAATTTCTTCCAAGGTGAGTTTTACTTTTATTCTAAGGTTCGTGCCTTTTCTAACTCTTTGACGTTGGCCCCTGCCGCCAAAACCGCCAAAACCACCACCTCCTCCAAAAGCAGAGCCGAAAATATCTCCAAATTGGTCGAATATGTCATCCATATTCATTCCGCCTCCACTGAAACCGCCAGATGCAGCTCCACCCATGCCTGCGTGGCCAAATCTATCATATCTGGCTTTCTTGTCGGCGTTACCTAATACATCATATGCTTCTGCCGCCTCTTTAAATTTGTCTTCTGCATCTTTGTCATCAGGATTTTTATCTGGATGAAATTTAATGGCAATTTTGCGGTAAGCCTTTTTAATTTCTTCGGCTGAAGCACTTTTAGATACTCCTAATACGTCGTAATAATCTCTTTTTGACATAATATTTATTCTGCTACTACAACTTTTGCGAAACGCAATACTTTGCTATTTAGGTAGTATCCTTTTTCTAAAACATCGTAAACAGTTCCCTTATCTTTTTTATTTGGCGAAGGTATTTTTGTTACTGCTTCATGCAAGTCAACATCGAACTCTTCTCCTTTTGCCTCCATTGGTTTTAAGCCGTTTGAAGACAAAATATTGAACATTTTGTTATGTAATAGCTCAAAACCTTGTTTTAAAACTTGAACGTCTTCAACATTTTTGTTAGATTCTAAAGCTCTTTCAAAGTCATCAATTACTGGCAATAAATCGTTTAACAACTTTTCGTTTGCATTACCAATAATTTCTAGTTTTTCTTTTGCTGTTCTTCTTCTAAAGTTTTCAAATTCAGAGTATAACCTAAGGTATTTATCATTTAACTCTGATATTTTTTGGTTAAGATCTTCTTGAGGGCTTTCTTGAGCTTCTCCTTGCTTTTCAGCTTCTTCGTTTTTTATTTCTACTTCTTGAATTTTCTCTTCTGCCATTTCATGTATTTTTTAATCGCTTATCAAAGCATTTGCCATTTAGGTTTTTAAGACAATTTGTCATAAAAAAGAAAACAGGCCAATTGGCCTGTTTCAATTACTAATATTTTGTTTTTTTTAAAAACTTTCTACGTACTTATCTAAAACCTGATGAAGTTTTGCGCCTCTCAAGTTTTTGGCAATGATAATTCCGTTTGCATCAATTAGAAAATTCATTGGAATACCTGTAACTTGATATTTGGCAGCAGCTGCATTATTCCAAAATTGTAGGTCACTTACATGGTAATCCCAAGAAAGGTTATCTTGGCCAATTGCACCAACCCAAGCGTCTTTTGATCTATCTAAAGATACACTATAGATTTCAAAGCCTTTAGCGTCTTTAATTTTTGCCTTGCTATATTTTTCATAAGCTGCAACTAGGTTTGGATTTTCCATTCTGCATGGTCTGCACCAAGAAGCCCAAAAGTCAATTAATACTAATTGACCCTTTAAGCTAGAAAGTTTCACTTCTTTGCCATCTGGAGATGCCATAGAAATTTCGGGTGCTATATTACCAACATTTGTTCCCACAACAGGAGTTTGGGCAATGGCTTTAATTTGAATTAAAGAGAAAGCTAAAACAAGAATTGTAAAAAATGATAATACTTGTTTTTTGGGTGAAATTGTAATTTTCATATTAATTGTGTTTATGTCTAATTATATCTGCTCCTAAATTATTTAATCTTTTGTCAAAATATTGATAACCTCTATCAATTTGTTCAATATTATGAATTACACTGGTGCCTTCTGCAGAAAGTGCAGCTATTAGCAAAGATACTCCTGCTCTAATATCGGGAGATGTCATTTCTATTGCTTTTAATGGATATTGTCTATTTAAACCAATAACTGTAGCCCTATGAGGATCGCATAAAATTATTTGAGCACCCATATCAATAAGTTTATCAACAAAAAACAATCTACTTTCAAACATCTTTTGGTGTACTAGAACACTCCCTCGAGCTTGAGTAGCCACAACTAGGATAATACTCAAAAGGTCTGGTGTAAAGCCCGGCCATGGTGCATCAGCAATTGTTAAAATAGATCCATCAATAAACTTATCGATTTCATATTCTGCTTGTGAAGGAACGAAAATGTCGTTTCCCTTTTGTTCAACTATTATGCCAAGCTTTCTAAAAACATCAGGTATTACACCTAGATGATTATAGCCCGCATCTTTAATGGTTAAGCTAGATTCAGTCATGGCTGCAAGCCCAATGATACTACCAACCTCAATCATATCTGGTAACATGGTGTGTTCACATCCTCCAAGGTATTCAACCCCTTCAATATGCAGCATATTTGAGCCTATACCTTCAATTTTCCCGCCCATGCTTACAATCATTTTACACAATTGCTGAATATAAGGTTCACAAGCGGCATTGTATATGGTTGTTTTGCCTTTGGCCATGCAAGCCGCCATAATAACATTTGCGGTTCCTGTTACAGAGGCTTCGTCGAGCATAATGTAGGTGCCTTTTAAATTTTTAGCCTCGGCTCGGTAAAAGTTTGATTTATCATCATAATGGAAGGTAGCGCCAAGTTTTTGAAAACCTATGAAGTGGGTATCTAATCTTCTTCGCCCAATTTTGTCGCCACCTGGTTTTGGTATGTATCCTTTTCCAAATCGCGCAAGCAGGGGGCCAACTATCATTATCGAGCCTCTAAGTCCGGAACCTTTTTCTTTAAACTCATCAGAATTAAGGTAATCTATGTTAATATCATCTGCTGTAAACTCGTAGGTTTCATCAGAAACTCGATTTACCTTAACCCCTAAAGAACCAAGTAAATCTATTAGTTTGTTAACATCCCTAATATCTGGAATTTTATTTATAGTAACTTTTTCTGGTGTTAAAAGTACAGCACATAAAATTTGTAACGCTTCATTTTTTGCACCTTGTGGAGTTATTTCGCCACTTAATTTTTTTCCTCCTTTTATTTCAAAAATTCCCATTTAAAACCGCTTTTGATTATTTTTTTTCTTTCTATAATTTTTGTTGTTATTGTTGTTGCTCCTTTTGCGTCTTTTATTTTTTTGAGACAAAATATCTAAGGTACTATCAATGTTATATGTTTCTTTTATTCTTAATGCTCCATTTGATAAATCTTGTAAATGTTGATTTATAACCTCATCTTCTACTGACTCCTTATTATAATTGAGGTAAAATTTCTTCATCAAATTAGCAATAATTTCGATTAATGCCTCTTTTTCTTTTCCCTCCTCCATTAAGGTAGCCTTCTGGATAATATCCCTTACTGTTCTGCCATAAAATTTGAATTTTATTTTGCTATCATCAAAATATTCGATTTTATCAGGTCCAATATCAACAGTTTTTTGCGGAATAGGGTAAGGAGAATCTACATCTAACTCATAATCTGCCATAATAAACAGATGGTCCCAAAGTTTATGCGTAAAGTCCTCAACATCTCTTAAATGTGGGTTTTTTACCCCCATAATATCAATTAGAGCTAAAGCAGCTTTATTTCTGTCTTCTCGGTTTTCAATCGTTTTTAAATGATCTACCATTTTGTGAATGGCTCTGCCATATTCTGGCATGATTAAATCAACTCGAGTTGAGTTATATTCCATTTGAAAAATTTTTGCAAAGGTACATCATCAAAGTACCTTTAATTTAGCGAATTTCAATAATAATTGTTTTTGCCCAATTCCTTGAAAAAACACAGTGGCTTTTTTGTTAGGGCTTTGTCCTTCAACTTGAAGTACTTTTCCTTTTCCAAACCTTTGGTGCTCAACTTCCGCTCCTGTTATTATTAGCTCTGAAGGTGAGCCTTCGAAATTAGAAGGGCTAGAGCTAGATAATTTTTTTAAATTCCTTGGAGGGGAATATGGTTTTGGAGCATTGGAAGGAATAGAAATACTTGGCTGTTGCTTTTTTGTGTATTCGTGAAATCTTTGTGTTTGGTTCTCCAAATATGGGTAATCTAAAAACTCTTCACTTATATCTTCAATAAACCTACTTGGCTCACAATAAATAAGGTTGCCCCATTTAAAACGTGTTAATGCATAAGAAACATGGACTCTTTTTTTAGCCCTTGTAAGGGCAACATAAAATAATCTTCTTTCTTCCTCTAGGTCTTCCCTTGAGTTAATTGATAGTTGCGAAGGAAAAAGGTTTTCCTCTAATCCTGCAACAAATACATAAGGAAACTCAAGACCCTTTGCTGCGTGAATCGTCATTAGGGTTACCTTTTCTTTTTGGTCGTCAGCGGTATTATCTTGATCTGAAAGCAAGGCAACTTCGCTCATAAAATCAGCTAAACCATTTGGAAGGCCTTGTTCTTTTTGGTCTTCAGAAAACTCTTTTAAACCCGCAAGAAGTTCTTGGATGTTTTCATACCTGCTTAATCCTTCGGCAGATTTATCAGCATAAAATTCTTTTAATAAGCCTGATGAAGCAGCTATTTTTTGTCCAGAATCATAAGCGCTTTCTTTTTCGATAATTATTCTGAAGGATTTAATTAAATCAGCAAAAGACCTAATTTTCGCTACTGTTGGACCATTTAAATTGCAGTTATAGCCAATAGGATCAGTTAAAACTTGCCAAAGACCAGTATCATTTTCAGTAGCAGCCAAAACCATTTTATCAATTGTAGTTTTTCCAATACCTCTTACAGGAAAATTAATTATCCTTTTTATTGCCTCTTCATCATTAGGGTTTAGGGTAACTCTAAAATAACCTAACAAATCTTTTATTTCTTTTCTTTGATAAAAGGAAAGCCCACCATAAATACGATATGGTATATCAGATTTTCTAAGCGCTTCTTCTAAGGCTCTAGACTGAGCATTGGTTCTATATAAAATAGCGTATGATTCAAAATCAAGATGGGTTTCATTATTTAGTCTAAATATTTCGTTGGCAATTGCCATTCCTTCTTCTTGGTCGGAATTATTTCTAAATACCCTTATTTTTTCACCAACATCATTTTGGGTCCAAACTGTTTTTTTGAGTTGCTCTTTATTTTTACTAATTACAGAGTTTGCTGCATTAACTATATTTTGAGTCGATCTGTAATTTTGTTCTAACCTAAATACTTCTGCGTCCGGATATGTTTTATTGAAGTTAAGGATGTTTTGAATGTTTGCCCCACGGAAAGCGTAAATACTTTGGGCATCATCACCAACCACTGTTATGTTTTCGAATAATGCGGCTAATCTTTTTAAGATGGTAAATTGAGAAAAGTTCGTATCCTGAAACTCATCTACCATAATATATTTAAACTTATTTTGATACTTATGTAAAACTTGTGGGTCGTCTCTTAAAAGTTCGTTGGTTTTAAATAATAAATCATCAAAATCCATTGCACCTGCCCTTAACAATTTGTTTTGGTATTTTTTGTACAACTCGTATATTAAGGGTTTTGAAGATCTAGTGTCTTCAGAAATTATGGCTGAGTTTTTTGAATACTCATTTGCGGATATTAAATTATTTTTTGCTGATGATATTCTATTATATACTAAACCTGGTTTATAAACCTTTGGATCGAGATTCATATCTTTTAACAATGTTTTAATCAAACTTTTTGAATCATCAGTATCATAAATGGTGAAGTTTGAAGGAAATCCAATTTTTTGATGCTCAATTCGCAAGATTTTAGCAAATACTGAATGGAATGTTCCCATCCATAAGTTTTTTGCATAGCTTTCACCAACCGAAGAAGCTATTCTCTCCTTCATTTCTTTGGCAGCCTTATTTGTAAAAGTTAATGATAAAATGTTAAAAGGGTCAATGCCCTTGTAAATAAGATATGCTATTTTAAAAGTTAAAACTCTAGTTTTTCCTGAACCAGCACCTGCTATTATCATTGCTGGTCCGTTTATATGTTCTACAGCTTTCCTTTGGGCATCATTTAAAGATTCTAAGAATTCCATTTTGCGAAAATAATTTTACTGTTTTTTAACTCTACAGAATATGTTAGTTTCTTTTTAACAAAAACTAATAAATTTAATGGGTTATAAATGAACATTTTAAGCAGAAAATCATGTTAATTTCAAGTTTTAAAAAAATAATTCAAGGTGCTATTGTTTAAAACAAATTATCGTATACATTTGCAGGCCCAAAAATTGTGTTAAAAATAGTAAAGTTAATATGCCAACAATACAACAGCTAGTAAGAAAAGGAAGGCTAAGTAAAATGCAGAAAAGCAAATCTGCTGCTTTAGACTCATGTCCTCAGCGAAGAGGAGTGTGTGTTAGAGTGTATACTACTACGCCAAAAAAACCTAATTCAGCAATGCGAAAAGTTGCTAGGGTAAGGTTAACCAATAGCAAAGAGGTGAATGCTTATATTCCCGGTGAAGGTCACAACTTACAAGAGCACTCGATAGTGTTAGTAAGAGGTGGAAGAGTTAAAGATTTACCTGGTGTTAGATACCATATTGTTAGAGGGGCTTTAGATACAGCTGGTGTTGAAGGTAGAAATCAAAGAAGATCTAAATATGGCACTAAAAGGCCAAAGAAAAAATAATTAGATGAGAAAAGTAAAACCAAAAATTCGTAGAATCGAGCCAGATCCTCGTTACCAAGATGAGGTAGTTGCCAAGTTTGTAAATAACCTAATGTTAAGCGGGAAAAAGAGTACCTCTTATAAGATTTTTTACGATGCCCTTGATTTAGTTGCAGAAAAAACATCAGAAGATGGTTTGGAGACCTGGAGAAAAGCATTAAGTAATGTGACTCCACAGGTTGAAGTAAGAAGCAGAAGGGTAGGAGGAGCAACTTTTCAAATTCCACAAGAAATCAGATCTAGCAGAAAAACATCAATGGCTATGAAATGGCTTATTAGTTATGCTAGAAAAAGATCTGGAAAAGCAATGGCTTTAAGATTGGCTGAAGAGATTATTGCTGCTTCTAGAGAAGAAGGTGCTGCTTTCAAAAAGAAGGAAGATATACATAGAATGGCTGAAGCAAACAAAGCATTTTCACATTTTAGAATCTAATTAGTAATGGCAAAAAGAGATTTAAAATATACAAGAAATATTGGGATTGCTGCTCATATTGATGCTGGTAAAACAACAACTACAGAGCGTATACTTTATTATGCTGGTGTTAGTCACAAAATTGGTGAGGTACATGATGGTGCTGCCACAATGGACTGGATGGCTCAAGAGCAAGAAAGAGGTATTACTATTACTTCTGCGGCTACTACAGTTTTCTGGCCATACAGAGATCAGCAATATCACGTAAACATTATTGATACCCCAGGACACGTTGATTTCACTGTTGAGGTTAATAGGTCATTAAGAGTTCTTGATGGTTTAGTATTTTTATTTAGCGCTGTTGATGGTGTTGAGCCACAATCAGAAACTAACTGGAGGCTAGCAAATAACTATAATGTTTCTAGAATTGGATTCGTTAATAAAATGGACCGTCAAGGAGCAGACTTTTTAAATGTTTGTCGTCAAGTAAAAGAAATGTTGGGTAGTGAAGCTGTTGCTTTACAACTACCAATTGGTGCTGAAGAAACATTTAAAGGTGTAGTTGATTTAATCAACTTTAGAGGAGTTGTTTGGAATGAAGACGATATGGGAATGACTTTTCAAGAAGTTCCTATTCCAGAGGATATGATGGAAGAAGCCACAGAATATAGAGAGAAGCTTTTAGAAGCTGTTGCTGATTTTGATGATTCTTTAATGGAGAAGTATTTTGAAGATCCAAATTCAATTACTGAAGCTGAGATTTTAGCAGCTTTGAGAGAAGCCACTGTTGCAATGAAGATTGTTCCAATGATGTGTGGTTCTGCTTTCAAAAATAAAGGCGTACAAGCAATGCTTGATATGGTTATGGAGTTATTACCATCTCCAATGGATCAAGAGGCAATTACAGGAATTAACCCTAAGACGGAAGAGCCTACAAGTAGAAAGCCATCTACTGATGAGCCATTTTCAGCTTTAGCTTTTAAAATTGCAACTGACCCATTTGTTGGAAGGTTATGTTTTACTAGAGCTTATTCCGGAAAACTAGAGTCAGGTTCTTATATTCATAACACTAGAACTGATAAAAAAGAAAGAATTTCAAGAATCTTTCAAATGCATGCAAATAAACAAAACCAAATTGATTCTCTTCAAGCTGGGGATATTGCTGCATTAGTTGGATTTAAAGATATAAAAACAGGAGATACTCTATGTGATGAAAAAGCGCCAATCGTTTTAGAATCTATGGATTTCCCAGAACCGGTTATTGGTATTGCCATTGAGCCTAAAACTCAAGCTGATGTTGATAAACTAGGTATTGCTTTGTCTAAATTATCAGAAGAAGATCCTACTTTAACTATACATACTGATGAAGACTCAGGTCAAACAGTATTAAGTGGTATGGGTGAGCTTCACCTTGACATTATCTTGGACAGGTTAAGAAGAGAGTTTAAAGTTGAAGTAAATCAAGGAGCTCCTCAAGTAAACTATAAAGAAACTATTAAAGGTACTGTTGATCACAGAGAGGTTTATAAAAAACAATCAGGTGGTCGAGGAAAGTTTGCCGATATCCAGTTTACCGTAGAACCAAGAACAGATGGAGAACAAGGCCTTTTGTTTATTGATAAAGTTAAGGGTGGTAACATTCCAAAAGAATATATTCCATCTGTTGAAAAAGGCTTCAAAGAAGCCATGCAAAATGGTGTATTGGCTGGGTTTGCTATTGATAGTTTAATGGTTACCTTAAAAGACGGGTCATTCCACGCTGTGGATTCAGATTCATTATCTTTTGAAGTTTGTGCTAAAATGGCATACAGAGAATCTTTGCCACAAGCTCAACCAGTATTGTTAGAGCCTATTATGAAACTTGAGGTGGTAACACCTGAAGAAAATATGGGTGATATAGTTGGTGACTTAAATAGAAGAAGAGGTCAAGTATCAGGTATGGATGATAGAGCAGGGGCTAAAGTAATTAAAGCTACAGTTCCGCTTTCTGAAATGTTTGGATATGTAACGGCACTAAGAACAATGTCTTCAGGAAGAGCATCATCAACAATGGAATTTCAGCACTTTGCTGAAGCACCTTCAAATGTTGCAAAAGAGGTAATAGAGAAAGTTAAAGGAAAAAAAGTAACAGCATAATTTTTAAAAATGGCACAAAAAATTAGAATAAAGCTGAAATCATACGACCATAATTTGGTAGATAAATCAGCTGAAAAGATTGCCAAAACTGTAAAAACTACAGGCGCAGTTGTAAACGGACCAATTCCGTTGCCAACCAACAAAAAGATTTTTACAGTATTAAGATCTCCTCACGTTAATAAAAAAGCAAGAGAGCAATTTCAATTAAGTTCATACAAAAGGTTAATGGATATTTATTCATCATCATCTAAAACAGTTGATGCTCTTATGAAATTAGAGTTACCGAGTGGTGTTGAGGTAGAAATTAAAGTTTAAAAGAATTAGCCATGTCAGGAATAATAGGAAAGAAATTAGGTATGACCAGCTTTTTTGATCAAAACGGGAAAAATATTCCATGTACTTTGGTTCAAGCAGGTCCTTGTGTAGTAACTCAAGTTAAAACTGTAGATCAAGATGGTTACAGTGCTGTTCAGTTGGGTTATGGAGAGGCTAAAGAAAAAAATACTCCCAAAGCATTAATGGGTCATTTCAAAAAAGCAAAAACTACTCCTAAAAGAAAAGTTGTAGAATTTGAATTTGATGGCGATGTTAAACTTGGAGATACTGTAGATATTTCAATATTTGAAGAAGGAGAGTTTGTTGATGTTGTTGGAACCTCTAAAGGTAAAGGTTTTCAAGGGGTAGTTAAAAGACACGGCTTTGCCGGTGTTGGAGATGCAACTCACGGCCAGCACAATAGATTAAGAGCTCCAGGTTCAGTTGGTGCTGCTTCTTATCCAGCTAGAGTGTTTAAGGGTATGAAAATGGCCGGTAGAATGGGCGGAGTTAGATTGAAAGCTTTAAACTCTAGAGTAATGAAAATTTTACAAGAAGACAATGTTTTGGTTTTAAAAGGTGCTATTCCAGGACCTAAAGGATCAATCGTAACTATTGAGAAATAAGATGGACGCTATAATTTATAATAACAAAGGCGAAGAGACTGGCAAAAAAGCCAAATTATCAAAAGAAGTTTTTGGTATTGAGCCAAATGAGCATGCAATTTATTTGGATGTTAAACAATTTTTGGCTGCAAATCGTCAAGGTACTCACAAATCAAAAGAAAGAGCCGAAATCTCAGGGAGTACTAGAAAAATAAAAAGACAAAAAGGTACAGGTACTGCTAGAGCAGGAAGTATCAAGTCTCCTGTTTTTAGAGGTGGAGGTCGAGTTTTTGGTCCTCAGCCGAGAGATTACGACTTTAAATTAAACAAAAAGCTTAAAAAGTTGGCTCGTAAATCGGCTTTCAGTGTTAAAGCTAATGAGGGACAAATTACAGTTGTTGAAAAGTTTGATTTTGATGCTCCTAAAACCAAATCTTTCTCGAATTTCTTAAATAATTTCGAAGCATTGAATAAAAAATCTATTCTAGTGCTTGATGAAGAAAATAAAAATCTATATTTGTCCTCCCGAAATTTACAGGGGGTTAAAACCGTAACAGTTTCAGAATTAAATACTTACGACTTAATGAGAGCTTCGAAAGTGTTTATTACAGATTCAGTTATAGGAAAAATAGAAGAAATTTTGAAATAAAATGGGCATAATTAAGAAACCGGTTATTACAGAAAAGATGTCGACACAAAGCGAAAAACAAAATGTTTTTGCTTTCGTAGTAGATATGGATGCTAACAAACTTCAAATTAGAAAAGCAGTTGAGGAGCAATACGGTGTAACTGTTACTCGTGTAAATACGATGAATTATGCCGGAAAATCGAAATCAAGATTTACAAAAACAGGTGTAGTTAGCGGTAGCAGACCAGACTTTAAAAAGGCTGTTGTGCATGTAGCAGAAGGAGACACCATTGATTTTTACAGCAATATTTGATATTAACGAAAAATGGCAGTAAGAAAATTTAAACCAACAACACCGGGTCAACGGTATAAAATAGGAAGCAACTTTGATTTGATTACAAAATCAACTCCTGAAAAAAGTTTGCTAGCTCCTATGTCAAATTCTGGAGGAAGAAATAAGACCGGAAAGATGACTATGCGTTACATTGGTGGAGGTCATAAAAAGAGATATAGAATTATTGACTTCAAAAGAGATAAACATGGTGTTCCTGCCAAAGTTGTTTCAATTGAATACGATCCAAACAGAACTTGTAGAATTGCATTACTTCAATATGCAGATGGTGAGAAAAGATACATCATTGCTCCTACAGGAATTCAAGTAGGGCAAGAAGTTAAGAGTGGTGAAAAAGTTGCTCCTGAAGTTGGTAATGCTTTATTTTTAAGAGATATTCCATTTGGAACGATTGTTCATAATATCGAGTTAACTCCTGGAAAAGGTGGTGTTATGGCAAGAAGCGCAGGTTCTTATGGGCAGTTAGCATCTAAAGATGGTAAATATGCTTCTATCAAATTGCCATCAGGAGAAACTAGATTGGTTCTACAAGCCTGTATCGCAACAGTAGGTTCTGTATCTAATTCAGATCATGCATTAGAAATTAGTGGAAAAGCTGGTAGAAGTAGATGGTTAGGAAGAAGGCCAAGAACTAGAGGTGTAGCAATGAATCCAGTAGATCATCCAATGGGTGGTGGTGAAGGTAGAGCTTCAGGAGGTCATCCAAGATCAAGAAAAGGTTTACCGGCAAAGGGTTTCAAAACAAGAAATAAAAAGAAACATTCAAATAGATTGATAATTTCTAAAAGAAAATAATAGCTAATTATGGCAAGGTCATTAAAAAAACCACCATTTGTACATTATAAATTGAACCAAAGAGTTCAAGAAGCTCAAGAATCGGGCAAGAAAAATGTTATCAAAACATGGTCAAGAGCTTCAATGATTACACCTGATTTTGTTGGGTTAACATTTGCAGTTCATAATGGAAATAAGTTTATCCCTGTGTATGTTACAGAAAACATGGTAGGTCATAAACTAGGCGAATTTTCTCCAACACGTGTTTGGAGAGGTCATGGTGGTAAAAAGAATAAAAAATAATTCTGATGGGATCTAGAAAAAGACTTAGAGCAGAAGAAAGAAAAGAAAATACCAAAGCGGTATTTAGCGCTCAATTGCGAAATTGCCCTACTTCTCCAAGAAAAATGAGATTAGTGGCAGATATGATTAGAGGTGTTGAAGTTGAAAAAGCTTCATTCATGCTACAATTTAGCAAAAAAGAGGCCGCTAGAAAAGTAGAAAAACTTCTTTGGTCTGCAATTAATAACTACGAACAAAAGTCTGGTAACTCTTGGGATTCAGCAGACTTATTTGTTAAAGAGATTTTTGTTGATGGAGGTCGTTCATTAAAAAGAATTCAACCTGCTCCTCAAGGAAGGGCTCATAGAATTAAAAAGAGATCAAATCACGTTACAGTAATATTAGAACCTGCAAACAAAGAATAATTGAATGGGACAGAAAACTAACCCTATAGCTAACAGATTAGGTTTTATCAGAGGATGGGATTCTAACTGGTATGGCGGAAGAAAATACGAAGCCAAATTAGTTGAAGATCATAAGATTCGAAGATATTTGAATGCTCGTTTGGAGAAAGCAAGCGTTTCAAAAATTATCATTGAACGTACTTTAAAACTAATTACCATTACAGTAAAAACTGCTCGTCCGGGAGTTATTATTGGAAAAGGTGGTCAAGAAGTTGATAAACTTAAGGAAGAGCTTAAAAAAATCACCAAAAAAGATGTTCAAATAAACATCTTCGAAATTAAAAGGCCTGAATTAGATGCTAAGTTAGTAGCAGCTAGTATTGCTAGGCAAATCGAAGGAAGGATATCTTACAGAAGAGCTGCAAAGATGGCTTTAGCCGCAGCTACAAGAATGGGTGCTGAAGGTATTAAAGTTTCTGTAGCCGGCAGGTTAAATGGCGCGGAAATGGCTCGAAATGAGCATTTTAAAGAAGGAAGAACTCCCCTACATACTTTTAGAGCAGAGATTGATTATGCTGTTGTAGAAGCTCACACCACTTATGGTCGTTTAGGCATTAAAGTTTGGGTTTGTACAGGAGAAGTGTATGGCAAAAGAGATTTATCTCCGGTAGTTGAAAAACCATCAAGAGCGCCAAAGGGAAGAGGAGTTAGAGCAAAAAGAAAAAATTAATTTGGAATAAAGCAAAAAAGTTATGCTACAACCAAAAAAAGTAAGGTGGAGAAAAGTACAAAAAGGAAGAATTAAGGGTATTGCCCAAAGAGGGTTTACCTTATCATTCGGATCTTTTGGAATTAAGACATTAGAAATTGGAAGACTTACGTCTCGTCAAATTGAAGCTGCTAGGATTGCTGCCAATAGGTATCTTAATAGGCAAGGAAGAGTTTTTATTAGAATTTTCCCTGATAAGCCAATAACAAGCAAACCTGCAGAAGTAAGGATGGGTAAAGGTAAAGGAGCTTTAGATCACTGGGTTGCTCCAATTAATCCAGGTAGAATACTGTTTGAAATTGATGGAGTTTCTTTGGAACAAGCAAAAGAAGCTTTAAGGTTAGCGGCACAAAAGTTACCTGTAAAAACAAAATTTGTTATACGTAACGATTATAACGGCGAATAGTAAAATAGCAGAAAATGAAACAATCTGTAATAAGAGAAATGAAATCTGAAGAGATTGAAGAAAGACTTCAACTCGAAGCAGAGCAGTACGGTAAAATGAAATTTAATCATACTGTTTCGCAGCTAGAAAATCCTTTAACGCTTCGTGCAAAGAGGAGAACTATTGCGCGTTTGAAAACGGAATTAAGAAAAAGAGAATTAGCAAACTAAGCATATTAACATGGAAAGAAATCTCCGCAAAGAGAGAATAGGTGTAGTTGTAAGCGATAAGATGGATAAGTCTATCGTGGTAAAGGTTGAGGTAAGAGAAAAACACCCTATTTATGGAAAATTCGTAAAGAAGACCAAAAAATTTGTTGCTCATGATGAGAAGCAAGATGGACATATTGGCGACACAGTTCGCATTATGGAAACTCGCCCCTTGAGCAAGAACAAGAGATGGAGAATTGTTGAAGTAGTTGAAAGAGCTAAATAATTTTTAGGAATTAGGCCATGGTACAAAGAGAATCAAGATTAGAAGTAGCAGACAATAGCGGAGCAAAAGAGGTATTGTGTATTAATGTACTTGGTGGTACAGGTAGAAGATACGCTTCTGTTGGTGACAAAATTGTTGTTACTGTAAAAAATGCAATGCCTTCAGGCAACATTAAAAAAGGTACAGTTTCTAAAGCTGTTGTTGTTAGAACGAAAAAAGAGGTAAGAAGACCAGATGGTTCTTACATCAGATTTGACAACAATGCTGTTGTTCTTTTAAACGCCGCAGGCGAAATGAGAGGAACAAGGATTTTTGGTCCGGTTGCTAGAGAGTTAAGAGAGAAAAAATTTATGAAAATAGTTTCATTAGCACCTGAAGTATTATAAAAGATGCAAACTAAATTACATATCAAAAAAGGAGATAATGTCAAAGTAATCGCCGGAGACTCCAAAGGTCAAGAAGGCAGAGTATTATCAGTTGACAGAAAAAAATACCGCGCTCTAGTTGAAGGTATTAACATGGTATCAAAACATGAAAAACCAAATGCTAAAAACCAAGAAGGTGGTATAGTTAAAAAAGAATCTCCTGTTCATATGTCTAATTTAATGGTTGTAGATGGTAAAGGAATCGCTACAAGAATTAAAAGAGCAAAGGATAAAGACAATAATTCAGTAAGAATTTCTGTAAAATCAGGAGAAGAAATTAAATAGAATGGAATACGTACCAAGATTAAAAAAAGAATATCAAGACAGGATAATTCCTGCATTGATGGAGCGTTTTCAGTTTAAATCTAAAATGCAAGCTCCACGCTTAACTAAAATTGTATTAAGTCAAGGTTTAGGTAAAGCTGTTGCTGACAAAAAGATTGTAGACTCAGCCGTAGAAGAATTATCGATTATTTCTGGCCAAAAAGCTATTGCCACTATTGCTAAGAAAGATGTATCTAACTTCAAATTAAGAAAAGGAATGCCAATTGGCGCCAAGGTTACTTTAAGAGGAGATAGAATGTACGAATTTCTTGAAAGACTTGTAGCTATTTCGTTGCCAAGAACAAGAGACTTTAGAGGTGTTAACCCAAAAGGTTTTGATGGCAGAGGTAATTACAACCTTGGAATAAAAGAACAAATCATTTTTCCTGAAATCGATATAGATAAAATCAAATTTGTAAATGGTATGGATATCACAATGGTAACCAATACAAATACAGATCAGGAAGCTTTTGAATTATTAAAAGAATTTGGATTACCCTTTAAAAAATAACCATGGCAAAAGAATCAATGAAAGCCCGCGAGCGTAAACGCGAATCAATGGTAGAAAAGTTAGCTGAAAAAAGAGCTGCACTGAAAGCTGCTGGAGAGTGGGAAAAATTGCAAAAGTTACCTAAAAACTCTTCAAAAGTTAGATTGCATAACAGATGCAAGTTAACTGGAAGACCAAGAGGTTATATGCGTCAATTTGGAATTTCAAGGGTAACCTTTAGAGAAATGGCCGTAGAAGGTTTAATCCCAGGTGTTAAAAAAGCAAGCTGGTAAAATAATAAAGAAATGAGTACTGATCCAATAGCAGATTATTTAACAAGATTGAGAAACGGAATCCTAGCAAAACATAGAGTTGTTGATATTCCTGCATCAAACTTGAAAAAAGAAATTACAAAAATTCTTTTTGATAAAGGTTATATCTTGAATTATAAATTCGAGGATGAAGAAGGACCACAAGGAAATATTAAAGTTGCTTTGAAATATCATCCTGTTTCAAAAACACCAGCTATAAAAAAATTAACTAGAGTAAGTAAACCTGGTTTAAGAAAATATGCAGGTGTAGAAACAATGCCAAGAGTTTTAAATGGCTTAGGTGTTGCTATTTTATCAACATCTAAGGGTGTTATGACAGATAAAGAAGCAAAAATTCAAAAAGTAGGTGGTGAAATTTTATGCCACGTATATTAATAGATTAGAGTTATGTCAAGAATAGGAAACGCACCAATTACATTGCCTTCTGGCGTAGAAGTAAGCTACAAAAACAACGTAGTTACTACTAAAGGCCCAAAAGGTGAATTAACTCAAGAAATTGACGGAAACATTAATGTGGAAGTTGCTGAGGGAATCGTAAATGTTGTAAGACTCGATGAGGAGAAAGAAACTAAAGCTAAACATGGTCTTTACAGATCTTTAATCAATAATATGGTTGAGGGTGTTGGTAAAGGATTCAAATTAGATTTAGAATTAGTGGGTGTAGGTTACAGAGCTGCCGCAACTGGTCAACAGTTAGACTTATCTCTAGGTTACTCGCACAATATATTGTTTCAACTTCCTAACGAAATTAAGGTAACAACTACTTCTGAAAGAGGTAAAAATCCAACAATTTCATTAGAAAGTCATGATAAGCAATTGGTTGGAGCTGTTGCAGCAAAAATCAGATCTTATAGAAAACCAGAGCCTTACAAAGGAAAAGGTATCAAGTTTATAGGTGAACAAATTAGAAGAAAAGCTGGTAAATCAGCAGCTAAAAAATAATAAAAATGGCGTTAACAAAGTCAGACCGTAGAACAAGAATTAAAAGAAGAATCAGGAAAGTAATTACTGGTACTGCCGAAAGGCCGCGTCTTTCAGTTTTTAGAAGCAATAAAGAAATTTATGCACAAATTATTGACGACGAAAGTGGAAAAACAATCGTTTCAATTTCTTCTTTAAATGTAAAAGAGGCTCATGGAGTTTCCAAAATAGACCAAGCTAATGTTGTTGGAAAGCAAATAGCTGATAAAGCAAAAGAAGCTGGTGTTGAAGGAGTTGTATTTGATAGAAATGGTTATTTATACCACGGTAGAATTAAGGCTTTAGCTGAGGCAGTAAGAGAAGGAGGAATTAAATTTTAATATCATGGCAAACGCAAACATTAAAAAGGTAAAATCAAGCGAAATCGAGTTAAAAGACCGTTTGGTTACTATCAATAGGGTTACCAAAGTAACAAAAGGTGGTAGAACATTTGGTTTCTCAGCTATTGTTGTTGTTGGAAACGAAAACGGAGTTGTTGGCCATGGTTTAGGTAAAGCAAAAGAGGTTACCATTGCTATTTCTAAAGGTATTGATGATGCAAAAAAGAACTTAATTAAAGTTCCGGTAATTAAAGGTTCAATTCCTCATGAACAAATAGGTAAGTATGGGGGCGCTAGAGTTTTCTTAAAACCTGCAGCTCATGGTACAGGTGTTATCGCTGGTGGAGCTATGCGAGCAGTGTTGGAAAGTGTTGGTATTACTGACGTATTAGCTAAATCAAAAGGTTCTTCAAATCCTCACAACGTTGTTAAAGCCACTATTAATGCATTATCTGAGCTAAGAGATGCTGCAACTGTAGCTCAACATAGAGGAGTATCAATGGATAAAGTTTTTAACGGATAAGAAAATGGGAAAAATTAGAATTACTCAAGTCAGATCAAGAATCAAAAGACCCATTGATCAAAAAAGAACATTAGACGCTTTAGGTTTACGTAAAATGAATCAAAGTGTTGAGGTTGAAGCCACTCCTCAAATAAATGGAATGGTTAGAAAAGTACAACATTTATTAAATGTAGAAAAACTTTAAGATGGAACTAAATAACTTAAGGCCTGCATCAGGTTCAACAAAAAGTAGAAAACGTATCGCTCGAGGTGAAGGCAGTGGTCATGGTGGTACCGCCACTAGAGGACACAAAGGTGCTCAGTCTCGTTCAGGATATAGCAGAAAATCTGGTTTTGAAGGTGGTCAAATGCCTCTTCAAAGAAGGGTTCCAAAATTTGGATTTAAAAATATTAACAGAAAAGAATATAGAACTGTAAATCTTTCAAATCTTCAAAAATTAATTGATGATAAGAAAATTGAAATAGTTGACAAAAATGTTCTTATTGAAAACGGTTTTGCTTCTAAAAATGATCTTATCAAAATTCTTGGTAATGGTGAATTAAAAGGCAAAGTTGAAGTTACAGCAGATAAATTCTCTGCTTCAGCTAAAAAAGCTATTGAAGATAATGGTGGAACAGCTACAATAAAAGCTTAATGAAGAAGTTATTCGAAACATTAACTAATATCTACAAAATTGAGGATTTAAGAGTTCGCATTCTTAATACCCTTGGTTTTCTTTTAATCTATAGGCTAGGTTCGTTTATTGTACTTCCTGGTGTAGATTCAGTTGAACTACAGTCTCAAAGTGAAGGTGCCCAAGGAATTGCGGCTTTATTAAATCTTTTTGCAGGTGGAGCTTTTTCTAGAGCTTCAATTTTTGCATTGGGTATTATGCCTTACATTTCTGCTTCTATTGTAATGCAATTGCTAGGTATAGCAGTTCCTGCTTTACAACGTCTTCAAAAGGATGGTGAAAGTGGAAGAAGAAAAATTAATCAGTGGACTAGAATTTTGACAGTAGCCATAACCTTAGCTCAAGCTCCTGGTTTTGTTGCTACCCAAATCCCTTCCTCAGCTATTATTGCAGATACTTGGTTTTGGAGATTGTCTACCTATTTTATTTTGGTTACAGGTACTTTGTTTGTAATGTGGATAGGTGAAAAAATTACAGATAAAGGATTAGGAAACGGAATTTCTCTTATTATTATGATAGGAATTATCGCCCAATTACCTTCTGCATTTTTCTTTGAATTTGATACAAGATTAGGAAGTGGAGGATTGGTTATGTTCTTAGTAGAAATAGTCTTTCTGATGTTAGTTACTATTGCTACTATTTTACTTATACAAGGTACTAGGCGAGTTCCAGTGAATTTCGCTAAAAAGGTTGTTGGAAATAAGCAATATGGTGGTGTTAGACAATACATTCCATTAAAAGTAAATGCAGCGGGCGTAATGCCTATCATTTTTGCTCAAGCTTTAATGTTTGTTCCTATTACGATTGCTGGTTTTTCTGATTCAGATTTAACTACATCGTTTGCTGCAGCTTTTGCTGATATTACAGGTTTTTGGTACAATTTTGTTTTTGCTGTGTTAATTATTGCATTTACATATTTTTATACAGCCATTACATTCCCTCCACAGCAAATTGCTGATGACTTAAAGAAAAATGGTGGTTTTATTCCAGGTATTAAACCAGGAAAACGTACTGCTGATTTTTTAGATAATATAATGTCTAAAATAACTTTACCAGGTTCTATATTCCTTGCAATAGTTGCAATTATGCCAGCCTTTGCTATGATTGCAGGAGTTAGTCAAAGTTTTGCTTATTTCTACGGAGGAACATCATTGTTAATTATGGTAGGAGTAATTTTAGATACACTTCAACAAATTGAAAGTCATTTGTTAATGAGACATTATGATGGTTTGATGAAGTCAGGAAAAATTAAAGGAAGATCATCGTCTGCCTTTGGAATGGCAGGGTAATAAATTGATATGGCAAAGCAAACTTCAATAGAGCAAGACGGCACCATCATCGAAGCATTATCAAATGCGATGTTTAGAGTTGAATTGGAAAACGGGCATGTTATTACAGCGCACATTTCTGGTAAAATGAGAATGCATTACATAAAAATCCTTCCTGGGGATAGAGTTAAGGTAGAAATGTCTCCTTATGATTTAACCAAAGGAAGAATAACATTTAGATATAAATAACAATCATGAAAGTAAGAGCTTCAATCAAGAAACGCAGCGAGGATTGTAAAATCGTAAGGCGAAAAGGTCGTCTTTACGTTATCAATAAAAAGAATCCAAAGTTTAAACAACGTCAAGGGTAATTAATTATGGCAAGAATTGCAGGTATCGATTTACCAAGAAACAAAAGAGGTGAGATTGGACTTACCTATATTTATGGTTTAGGAAGATCATCAGCTCAACAAATATTGGATGCTGCTGAGGTAGACCGTAGTAAAAAAGTTAGCGAATGGAATGATGACGAATTGGCAAAAATTCGTGGTTTAATCAACGAAAAGTTTAAAGTTGAAGGTGCGCTAAGATCAGAAATCCAATTAAACATTAAACGTTTAATGGATATTGGTTGCTACAGAGGTATTCGCCATAGAAATGGTTTGCCTTTAAGAGGTCAAAGAACCAAAAATAACTGTAGAACCAGAAAAGGAAAAAGAAAAACTGTTGCTAACAAGAAAAAGGCAACTAAATAATAAGTAGAATTATGGCAAAGAGCACTACTAAAACTAAAAAAAGAAAAGTTGTTGTAAACGCTTACGGAGAAGCTCATATTCAAGCCTCTTTTAACAACATAATTATCACTTTAACCAATTCTTCAGGGCAAGTAATTTCTTGGTCTTCAGCAGGTAAAATGGGCTTTAGAGGTTCTAAAAAGAATACTCCTTATGCTGCTCAACAAGCTGCTTCAGACTGTTCGAAAGTTGCTTTTGATTTAGGTTTAAGAAAGGTGAAATTATTTGTGAAAGGTCCAGGTTCAGGTAGAGATTCTGCAATAAGAACAATTCATAATTCAGGTATTGAAGTTACAGAGATAGTAGATGTAACACCAATTCCACACAACGGATGTCGTCCACCAAAAAGAAGAAGAGTTTAATAAAACATTAGTCAATGGCAAGATATAGAGGCCCTAAAAGCAAAATTGCAAGAAAATTTAGAGAACCAATTTTTGGTCCTGATAGAGCATTAGATAAAAAGAGTTATCCTCCTGGTCAACACGGACCTAATAAGAGGAGAATGAAACAATCTGAATATGCTGTTCAGTTGCAAGAAAAACAAAAAGCGAAATACACTTATGGTATTTTAGAACGTCAATTTGCTAATATTTTTGATAAAGCATCTCGTTCGAATGGTATTACTGGTGAAATTTTATTGCAGTTGTGTGAAGCAAGGTTAGACAATACTGTTTTCAGACTTGGTTTTTCAAATTCTAGAAGACAAGCACGTCAGTTAGTTACGCATCGTCATATTTTAGTAAACGGAGAATTAGTAAATATTCCTTCTTATACTTTAAAACCTGGAGATAAAGTAGCTGTTAGAGAAAAGTCAAAATCTTTAGAGGTTATTGATGAGGCTTTATCTACCAATCAAGTATCTAAATTTCCTTGGGTGGCTTTAGAAAAAGAGCAAAAACAAGGAACTTTCTTGCACATGCCAGAAAGAGATCAAATTCCTGAGAATATCAAGGAACAATTAATCGTCGAACTATATTCTAAATAATAATATAAAAATTACTATGGCAATCTTAGATTTTCAAAGACCTGATAAAGTTATAATGATAAATTCGGATGGGTTTAGTGGCCAATTCGAATTCAGACCACTTGAGCCAGGTTATGGTATTACCATAGGTAACTCACTTAGAAGAATTTTACTTTCTTCTTTAGAGGGGTTTGCCATTACATCTATCAAAATTGAGGGTGTTGAACATGAATTTTCATCTATTAAAGGAGTAGTTCAAGATGTTACTGAAATAATACTTCAGTTAAAACAAGTAAGATTTAAAAGACAAATTGAAGATTCTGATTCTGAAAGAGTTAAAATTAGAGTAACCGGAAAAGATCAAATTACCGCAGGTGATATAGGTCAGTTTACTTCTGCTTTCCAAGTTTTAAATCCAGATTTAGTTATTTGTGATTTAGAAAAAGGAGTTGACTTTCAAATGGAAGTTGTTGTAAGCAAAGGAAGAGGTTATGTTCCTGCCGAAGAAAATAAATCTTCTAGCGCAGCTTTAGGTGAAATTTCTATCGATGCTATTTTTACCCCAATTAGAAATGTTAAGTACAACATTGAAAACTACAGGGTTGAGCAAAAAACAGATTATGAAAAGCTAATTTTTGATATTGATACTGATGGTTCAGTACATCCAAAAGAAGCTTTGAAAGAAGCAGCTAAAATTTTGATTCATCATTTTATGTTGTTTTCTGATGAGAAAATTACTTTGGATACTGAAGAAAAAGAAGCTGAAGAAGAATTTGATGAAACTTCATTACACATGCGCCAGCTTTTAAAATCTAATCTTGTTGATCTAGATTTATCAGTTAGAGCATTAAATTGTTTGAAAGCAGCAGATATCGAAACATTAGGAGATTTAGTTCAGTTTGATAAAAACGACATGCTAAAATTCAGAAACTTTGGTAAAAAATCACTTACCGAATTAGAAGAATTAGTTGAAATTAAAGGCCTTCATTTTGGTATGAATGTATCAAAATATAAATTAGACAAGGAGTAATTCCTAAAAGTAATTTTAGAAATGAGACACGGAAATAAAGTAAACGCACTTGGAAGAAAGACTGCTCACAGAAAAGCAATGCTTTCAAACATGGCTTGCTCTTTAATTGAGCACAAAAGAATCAATACCACTTTAGCTAAAGCAAAAGCTTTAAGAGGTTATGTAGAGCCTTTAATTACAAAATCTAAAAATGATACTACTCACGAGCGTAGAAATGTTTTTAGCTATTTGCAAAATAAAGACGCTGTTACAGAGCTTTTTAGAGAAATAGCTCCAAAAGTTGGAGAGCGTCCAGGTGGTTACGTAAGAATAATTAAACTTGGAAACAGGTTAGGTGATGCAGCCGAAATTGCAATGGTTGAATTAGTAGATTTTAATGAAACCTATGAGTCAGGCACTGCTAAAAAGAAAACTTCAAGAAGAAGCAGAAGAGGCGGAAAAGCAGCAACTAAAGAAACTGTTTCTAAAGATGTAAAAAAAGAGGAGCCTTTAGTTGAAGATGCTGAAGTTGTTGAGACTCCAAAAGCAGAAAAAGCACCTGATGTTAAAGCCGAAGAGGCTCCAAAAGAAGAAAGCGAAAAGAAAGACGAAGCCAAAGGTGAATAATAATAAAATTGCTTGCAAAAAGCAGTTATTTTTGAAAGGATAAAGTCTTAGGCTTTATCCTTTTTTTTTATCTAAAAACTCAAATAGTAAATGAGCGAAGCAACCCTATTACTTGACGATGGAACGGTTTTTAAAGGAAAAGCCGTAGGTAAAATAGGAACAACCATGGGCGAAATTGCCTTTAATACTGGAATGACGGGGTACCAAGAAATATTTACCGACCCATCCTATTTTGGCCAAATCTTATTAATGACTCCCTCTCATATTGGAAACTATGGAGTTAATGTTAACGAAATTGAATCTGAATCTATAAAAATTTCAGGTTTGGTTTGTAAAAAGTTTTCTGAAACTTTTTCAAGACCAGCAGCTTTTGAATCATTGCAAATTTATTTTGAACGTGATTCGATTGTTGGTATTTCTGATATTGATACAAGAGCACTTGTTCGCCATATTAGAGATAAAGGAGCAATGAATGCAATTATTTCTTCTGAAATTTTCGATATTAGAAAACTCAAAAGTCAACTTAAGGACGCGCCAAACATGGAAGGTCTTGAACTTTCATCTAAAGTTTCTACAACCAAACCATATTTTGTTGGAAACGAGAATAGTTCTTACCATGTAGGTGTGATCGATTATGGAGTGAAACAAACTATTTTAAGATGCCTCGAAGAAAGAGGCTGTTACTTAAAAGTTTTTCCTAGTAATGTTACTGCAGAAGAAATTTATGAATGGGATCCAGATGGAATAATGCTATCAAATGGCCCTGGTGATCCTGCTGCTATGAGAAAGGAAGTTGCAGAACTTAAAATGCTTTTGGGAAAAGGAATACCAACTTTTGGAATTTGTTTAGGTCACCAAATAATGGCTTTAGCCTCAGGGCTAAAAACAAAAAAAATGCATAACGGACACCGAGGAGTAAATCATCCAGTAAAAAATCTTTCTACAGGAAAATGCGAGGTTACTTCACAAAATCATGGTTTTGTTGTAGATAAAGAATCATTAAAAAATAAAAAAGACGCAATTCTTACCCACATACATTTAAATGATGATTCGCTAGCGGGAATCAAGTATCCATCAAAAAATGCTTTCTCAGTTCAATACCACCCTGAATCTTCAGCTGGTCCAAATGATTCGAGATACCTTTTTGATGAATTTATTGATTTAATTAAAAAATACAAACTAGTAAAAACATTATGACACAAATTTCAAGTATTCAAGCACGTCAAATTTTAGATTCTAGAGGAAACCCTACTATTGAAGTAGAGGTATATACTGACTCAGGCCACGCAGGTGTTGCAGCAGTTCCCTCAGGAGCCTCAACAGGTATTCACGAAGCTGTAGAATTAAGAGATGACGACAAAAACACTTATTTAGGTAAAGGGGTTTTAAGAGCAGTAAATAACGTAAATACAATAATTAATGAAGAATTACATGGCTACCCTATTTACGACCAAAGAGGAATTGACGCGGCCTTAATTAAACTTGACGGAACGCCAAACAAAGCTAACTTAGGTGCAAACGCTATTTTGGGCGTTTCATTAGCTGTTGCAAAAGCTGCAGCTTCTGTTCATGGCTTACCACTTTACAGATATATTGGAGGTGTTAATGCAAACAAGCTTCCAATTCCTATGATGAACATATTAAATGGTGGCTCTCATGCTGATAATAAAATAGATTTTCAAGAATTTATGGTAATGCCAGTTGGAGCTTCTTCATTTTCTCAAGCCTTACAAATGGGAACTGAAATATTTCATCATTTAAAATCAGTTTTAAAGAAAAATGGTTTTTCTACAAATGTTGGAGATGAAGGAGGTTTTGCACCAAATTTATCCTCAAACGAAGAAGCCATTGAATACGTGCTAAAAGCAATTGAAACTGCAGGTTTTACACCAGGTAAAGATGTATTTATTGCTATGGATGCAGCAAGCTCAGAATTTTACGATAAAGAAAATAAAGTATACCATTTTCATAAATCTGATGGTAGAAAATTAACATCAGAACAAATGGTTGACTATTGGGCTGAATGGACTTCAAAATATCCAATTATTTCTATTGAAGATGGATTAGATGAAGATGATTGGCAAGGCTGGAAAATGTTAACAGATAAAATAGGAGATAAAGTTCAATTAGTGGGTGATGATTTGTTTGTTACAAATACAAAAAGGTTATCTCAAGGAATTGAACAAGATGTTGCAAATTCGATTTTGGTTAAAGTTAACCAAATTGGCACATTAACAGAAACCATAGAAGCTGTTTCAATGGCAACATTTAACAACTATACATCTATTATTAGTCATAGATCTGGCGAGACGGAAGACACTACAATTGCCGATTTGGCGGTTGCTTTAAATACAGGGCAAATTAAAACTGGCTCAGCATCAAGAAGTGATAGGGTTGCAAAATATAATAGGTTATTAAGAATAGAAGAGGAGTTAGGAACTACAGGGACTTTTCTTGGCAAAGATTTTAAGTTTGTTTAACATCAATTCCAAAAATATTCCGATTTTCTTATTATTTTTCAAACTTTAAATCCAATTATTCGTTAGACAAGAAAACAAACTAATCAAATGTCAGAAAAAGCAGAATTACATTTTAATGGTAACGTTTATGAACTACCTATAGTAACGGGCACTGAAAATGAAAAAGCAATAGATATTAGTAAATTAAGGGCACAATCTGGGCTAATAACTTTAGATTATGGTTTTAAAAATACTGGTTCAACTTCTAGTGCTATTACTTTTTTAGATGGTGAAAAAGGTATTTTAAGATATAGAGGATATTCTATAGAAGAATTGGCTGAAAATTCAAACTTTTTAGAAACTTCTTATCTAATAATATATGGCGAATTACCTACAAAACAAGAATTTGATCAGTTTGTAAAAGATATTACCATGCATACCATGGTACACGAAGAAGTGAAAAATATTTTAGATGGTTTTCCTTCTAAAGCTCATCCAATGGGGGTTTTATCTTCTTTAATTGGAGCTTTAACGGCCTTTTATCCAAATGCATTAGATCCAAACAGATCTGCAGATGAAGTAAATATTAGCATTATTAGAATTTTAGCAAAAATGCCAACCATAGCAGCTTGGACATTCAAAAATGAAATTGGACATCCGGTAAATTATCCTGATAATTCTTTAGACTACTGTTCTAATTTCTTGAAAATGATGTTCTCTGTGCCATCAGATAAATATGAGCCAGATCCAGTTATTTCCAATGCTTTAAACAAATTGTTGATTCTGCATGCAGACCATGAGCAAAATTGTAGCACTTCAACAGTTCGTGTAGTTGGCTCATCTCATGCAAGTTTGTATTCTTCTGTTTCTGCAGGTATTTCTGCATTATGGGGACCTTTGCATGGCGGAGCAAACCAAGCGGTAATCGAAATGCTTGAAGCCATTAAAAATGATGGTGGTGATACCAAAAAATGGATGGCTAAGGCAAAAGATAAAGATGACCCGTTCAGATTAATGGGTTTTGGCCACAGAGTTTACAAAAACTTTGATCCAAGAGCAAAAATTATTAAAAAGGCTGCTGATGATGTATTGGCTAAATTAGGTGTTAATGACCCTATTTTAGAAATTGCAAAAGGTTTAGAAGAAGTTGCCTTAAACGATGAATACTTTATTGAAAGAAAACTATATCCGAATGTTGATTTTTACTCAGGTATTATATACAGAGCTTTAGGTATTCCTACCCAAATGTTTACAGTAATGTTTGCAATGGGAAGATTACCAGGTTGGATTGCTCAATGGAAAGAAATGAGAGAAAACAACGAACCGATTGGAAGACCAAGGCAAGTTTATGTAGGTGAGAACCACCGAGCATTTGTTGATATAAAAAATAGATAAAACCATTAAGGTTATCAAATAAAAAAAGCCGCTATTCGCGGCTTTTTTTATGAAATGGCTTTTTAAATTTCTTGTTTTTGTTGCTAAAATTTTTCTTTTTAGGTCTTAAAAATTTTTCAGGTTCGTATTTTGGGCTTTCTCCAATTTCAGTTGGAATTTCTAATTTGGGAAGTTGGGTTTCAATTAACTGCTCAATATTGTAGAACATCATTTGGTCTTTACCATCATTAATAAATGTTATGGCAGCACCTTTTTTATCAGCTCTTGCTGTTCTGCCAACCCTATGAACATAATCTGCAGGGTCATCTGGTACATCAAAATTTACAACATGGCTTAACTCCTCAATATCAATTCCTCTCGATAATATATCTGTGGCAATAAGTATTTTAAAATTTTGAGCTTTGTAATTTCTCAAAATCTCATTCCGCTCAATTTGTTCCTTATCACTATGTATAGCTCTGCAATCGACACCTAAGCGACTTAATGATTTATAAATTTCGTCTACTTTACTCTTGCGTGAAGCAAAAATGAGCATGTTGGTAATTTGCGAATGTTGAATTAAATACTCAAGTAATTTAATTTTATGAAAGTCATTTACCAAATAAGCTTGTTGGGTAACACCAGCTGCGGGCTTAGAAACACTTAAATTAATTTGCTCTGGATTTACTAGAATATTTTGGGCTAGTTTTCTTATTTCACTTTTCATTGTAGCCGAAAACAATAAGGTTTGCCTTTTTTTAGGCATATCTTCTATTATTTTATTGATATCAGCAATAAAGCCCATTTCTAGCATTCTATCTGCTTCATCTAAAATTAATATATCTAAGGTTGAGAAGTCTACATATCCTAAATTCATATGGGCTATTAACCTGCCTGGAGTTGCTATAACAACATCTACTCCTTCTTGCAAAGCATTTTTCTGTTGGGCAAAAAGTTCAGGTTGATTTCCCCCAAAAATTGAAATTGCAGAAACGCTCAAAAAGTATGAAAGAGCAGTTATGTTTTCATCAATTTGTTGGGCTAATTCACGCGTGGGAACTATTACACAAACCTTAATTCCTTTTTTGTTAGAATTATGTAACTTTTCTAAAATAGGAATAAGAAAAGCTGCTGTTTTACCTGTGCCAGTTTGAGCACAGCCAATTAGGTCTTTATGATTTAGGATTATTGGAATAGCTCGTTTTTGTATTGGGGTTGCACTTACAAATCCCATGGAGCTAATGGCCTCAATAATCTCATTACTAAGGTTTAAGTTTTTAAAATCTTCGATAGTTTTTAATTTGGTATGAATATAAGAAATTCGGTGCCTTCACCAATTTTCGAAAATAGTTGAATTTCACCTTCTATTTTATCTACAATAGATTTTACTATAAACAATCCTAAACCAGAGCCTAAAACATCTGCAGTAGCGCGGTGAAACATGGTGAAAATTTTCTCTAAATGTTCCTGAGAAATACCTCTACCATTATCTTTTACTTTTATTAGAGTAAAGCTTTTCATTTTAGAGGCAGTTATTTCACAGAAGGGAAAAAGCTGTTTTTTATTTCTAAACTTGTAACTGTTATCTACTAAATGATCAATAATAACCTCTAAAAATGAAGGGTCTGTATTTATGTTTAAATCATTTTGGATGTTAATAAATACAGAAAAATTTGTTTTGGTAGAAAATTTATTAGCAATTAACTTCGAAACCTCGTTTTTTAAGTTAATAGAGCTAATAGCTGGTTTTCTTTGCCTAAGTTGAATTACCTCATTTAGGTTTCTAATTATCCCATCTAATTTTATGGCAGATTCTCGAATTAAATTATTGTAATATTTAGCCTCTTTTGGATTTATTTTATTTGAACTTGATAGTTCTTTTCCAGCAATATCTGTTAAACCTAAAATAGAAGAAAGAGGTCCTCTCAAATCATGACTAAGTTTATAAATAAAGGTGTTTAGTTCTTCATTTCTTTTCTTTAGTTCGGTTTCATTTCTTTTTAAATGTCCAATCTCTTTAGCAACAATTAATATCCCTTTTTCTTCATCTTTTTTACCAATAAGTTTTGATATACTAACCGAAACTGGAATTAAATTACCACCCTTAGTTAAAAAATTGGTTTCGTAATTTTTTATTTTTCTGTGGATATTTAAGCTATTAATCAAAGAAGAAAACTCAACATTAGTTAGGTCAAATAACTTTTTAAAATGAGAAGTTCTAATTTCTTCTAAAGTGTACCCTAAAACATCTTTAAAGTTTTGGTTAATTGTATCTACCCTAAGTTCCGGGTCTAATACAACAACCATATCCATTATTGATTCGAAAATGGTATTTAGAAACTCTTTATCTACGGTAGAGGATTGTAACTCCTCTCCAAGCATATTTATTCCAGTAATAATTGCATCTAATTCATCTCCTTTTTCACTTGTTAAACTTCTATATGATAAATTACCAGAGGCAAGCTCTACCAATAACTCTTGTATTAGTTCGAACCTATAATCTTTTTGGTTAAAATTAAAATTATCGCCTTTACTGGGTATCATATTAATTTTGGTTAATAGTAAAATCTTCTTCTGTTTGTTTAATAAAACTAAATTCTGGAATAGGATCTTTGGTTATTTTAGATAACCAAATAAGTGAGCTTTCAATATCTGTAAATAATCTTGTTGGGAAAGGAGCATCTACTAATCTGTAATATATATTACCCAACAACTTACCCACCTTACTATTTACTATAACCACGGTTGCAGTAAAATTTTTATATGCATCATCGCTAGATAACACTCTTAGTGCTCCCATGTTTGCCCAATTAATATTCCTTGTGTCAATTATACCTTTATGAGGAAAAGGAAAGAGTTTTAGTCTAGTATCAATCATGTTTTGAGCAATTTCCTCATCAATTTGTTGGCATTTGTAATAAAAATATACATAATCATTATTACTTTCTATTAAGAGATTATCATCTTCGTACATAATAAGATTTTAATTTCTGTAAAAATAATTAACTTAAAACTTTCGAGAAATTCTTTTAAGAATTTAATATTCTTTGATTCAATTATTAAACATCTAAAGTTTTTAACCAATCAATTCCAGCAGCTCTGTTATTGAAAAGCTTTGTAGGCAAGGGGTGTGGCTTTAATCTTAAATAAAAATTGAGAATCATTCGAGTAACACTATTGTTGGTTACCGCTGCAAATGCTGAAATGTTTTTGTAAGCATCTCCCTGAGACATAAAATCTCTAGCTTCTTTGGTGAATTCTTTTACCTGGGTTGAGTCTGCACAGGTTTTGTAAGAGGTCCCGCCTGTTAATTCTAACCTTAACCTCAAAATTTCTTTTGCTTTATATAAATCAAGTTTTTCGCAGATAAACTCACCAATTAAAATATCGTTTTCCATATAAAATTTAACAAAATCTGTTTCTATTTTTTTCATGATGTTTAGCGCTTCATTGTATAAAACGGCACATAATTTTAGGTTAAATTATCCCGAAAAGTAATAAAAAAATAACCTACAATTTTGTAGAGATACAAACTATTGCCATAAATAGCAAATAAAAAAAGGGCCGAAGCCCCTTTTTTCTTAAAAACAATATTTGTTTTCTTCAATTAATTTTTGAGCTACTTGCTGCCTTAAGGCTTTGGTATTTAGTGGGTTTGTTTTGGTAAACCTTTTTACCCCCATTAATTGAACCCTTAATTCATCCCCTTCGGCAAATGCGGTTAAGGCATCTTTAGCGGCTTTGTTAATTTTATCAGCCACATCATAAACATAAACTTGAGCCATCGCAATTTGATTTGTGCAAGCTTCTTTGCCTTTCATAGAAATTAACTTTTGGGTACGTAAAACAACCGATTCAGCAGTGTATGTCCAAATAGCCATATCTGCAATACACATCAATACTTCTTGTTCTTTAGCCAATTGCATCATTAATTTTTGTGCAGCAGAACCTGCCACCATCAAAATAACTTTCTTAAAGTTTTTGATGTATTTGTGTTCATCTTCAAAAAGTTCTCCTGTTAGCTCATCAAAATCTGGAATATCAAATAATTCATCAGCAATTTTTTTGGCAGGGCCCATTAAGTCTAGCTCACCTTTCATGGCTTTTTTCAAAAGCATGTCTACGGTAAGCATTCTGTTAATTTCGTTAGTGCCTTCAAAAATTCTATTTATTCTGGCATCTCGGTAAGCTCTTTCTACCGGAGATTCGGCTGAGTAGCCCATACCTCCATAAATTTGAACAGCTTCATCAACTACGAAATCTAAAACTTCAGAACCTAAAACTTTTAACATAGCAGCCTCTGCTGCAAATTGTTCAACTCCTTTCAAAGTTGCTTTTTGCGGATCCATGCCGTCTGCTTTTAAGGCATTAATGGCATCTTCTATGTTTTTACTTACTCGGTAAGTTGCAGATTCTGCCGCAAAAGTTTGAATGGTTTGTTCAGCCAATTTATGTCTTATGGCGCCATATTTTGAAATTGGTCTGCCGAATTGCTCTCTTTCGTTGGCGTAGTTTACCGAGGTTGAAACTGCTCTTTTACAACCACCTAAAGCTGCTCCGGCCAATTTTACTCTTCCAATATTTAAGATGTTTAGTGCGATTTTAAAACCATCTTCTCTATTGGCTAACAAATTTTCTACCGGTACTTTTACATTATTGAAAAACACTTGTCTTGTAGAAGAACCTTTAATTCCCATTTTTTTCTCTTCAGGGTTTAAAGTAATTCCTTCCATTCCTTTTTCAACTATGAAAGCAGTTAAATTTTTATCATCTCCAATTTTGGCGAAAACAACAAAAATGTCTGCGAAACCTGAATTGGTAATCCACATTTTTTGCCCGTTGATGAGGTAATGCTTGCCATCATCTGTTAATGTTGCTTTTGTTTTTCCCGAGTTTGCATCAGAACCGGCACTTGGCTCAGTTAGGCAATAACATGCTTTCCATTCACCATAGGCAAGTTTGGGTACGTACTTTTCTTTTTGCTCTTGGTTTCCGTAGTATAAAATCGGTAAAGTACCAATACCAGTATGAGCTGCAATGGCAACTGCAAACGAATGACCAGCACCTGTAATTTCTGTTACCAACATTGAGGTTACAAAGTCTTTCCCAAAACCACCAAACTCTTCGGGTACTGAAATACCTAGCATACCTAACTCACCTGCTTTGGTAAGCAGACTTTCCATTAAGCCTTCCTGCATTTCGTCTATTTCGTCAAGTTTTGTAAATACTTCTTGGTCTAAAAAGTCGTAGCAAGTTTGGGCAATCATTTGTTGTTCTTCATCCCATTCTTCAGGAATAAAAATATCTTGAGGGTCAGTTTCTTTAATTAAGAATTCTCCTCCTTTTAAAACTAATTTTTCTATTGTTTCCATAATTTTAATTGTTGATGAAAGGAACAAAGAGTAAAGAAAAAAGACTTTATTCCTATTCTATTTTACTTTAATCTATAACCTTTATAGTAATTCAAAAACACCAGCCGCTCCTTGGCCTGTTCCAACACACATAGTTACCATGCCGTATTTGTTTTTTCTTCTTTTCATTTCGTTAAATAATTGAACACTCAATTTTGCTCCTGTGCAACCTAAAGGGTGACCTAATGCAATTGCTCCACCATTAACGTTTACAATTTCATCATTTAAACCAAGGGCTCTAACCACTGCCAACGATTGTGAAGCAAATGCTTCGTTAAGTTCAATTAAATCAATATCATTTAAAGATAGATTTGCTTGTTTCAATGCTTTTGGAATAGCCTCAACAGGGCCAATTCCCATAATTCTTGGAGGTACACCCATGGAAGCATAAGAAACCAATTTTGCAATTGGCTCAACATTTAGTTGCTTTAGCATTCTTTCCGAAACAATCAAAACAAAAGCAGCTCCATCAGATGTTTGCGATGAGTTGCCTGCTGTTACCGAACCACCTTGAGCAAATACGGGTCTTAGATTTGAGAGGGCATCGATATTTGTATCTTTTCTCGGGCCTTCATCAACTTTAGCAACATAATTTTTTGTTTGCTTTTTTGAGTTTTTGTCAACAAAAACCTCCTCAATTTCAATTGGTGTTATTTCATTTTCAAATTTTCCTGATTCAATTGCGGCAATAGCTCTCTGATGAGATCTAAAAGAAAATGCATCTTGATCTTCTCTAGAAATATTATACTCTTGGGCAACTTGTTCTGCAGTTAATCCCATTCCCCAATACCAATCTGGGTTCTGTTTTGCAACTTTTGGATTTGGAACTACACGCCATCCACCCATTGGTATTTGAGACATACTTTCTGCACCTCCTGCAATAATGCAATCGGCCATTCCTGCATGAATTTTTGATGAAGCTGCAGCAATAGTTTCAAGACCGGAGGCACAATATCTATTTACCGTAACTCCCGGAACTTTATCGGTATCTAATGCCATTAATGAAATTAGCCTAGCAAAGTTTAAACCTTGTTCGGCCTCAGGCATAGCATTGCCAACCATTACATCATCAATTTGGGTTTTGTCTAATTGAGGAAAATCTTTTAGCAAGTCTCTAATTACCGCCGCAGCCAAATCATCTGGTCTGGTAAATTTAAAAAAGCCTCTATTTGCTTTTCCAACTGCTGTTCTTTTTCCTGCTATTATATATGCGTCCATTACCTAATTTAATTTTGAATTATGAATGAATAATTATGAATTAATTTTATTTAAACTTTCTTGTGATGATTTTATAATTGATGTTAGAATTTTTAAAATTTCTTCTATTTCTTTAATCTCATCATCCACTTCTATTTTGGTTAAATCTCCGTACTTATAAATATTCAACCAATACTTTGTTTCTCTTGCTTCTTTTAATGATATAGAAAGCTTTGCAATGAAATCTCTTTTAGAAATTCCTCCAATTGCCTCTTCTATGTTTGCCCCAATTGAAGTTGCTGACCTTGACAACTGGTTACTTAAAACAAACTCTTTCTCAGCTTGGAGCAATTTATACAACTTAATAATTTTTAAACTGAAGTTGAATGACTTATCCTGAATAATATTTTTTTTCATTTTATTAATTCAACATTCATAATTCAACATTAAAAATTAGTTTCTCAAAACTTTCCCCGTTTTTATTATACTCTGAAGTCTTTCCAAAGTTTTTCTTTTTCCACACAACTCTAAAAAGGCCCTTCGTTCTAAATCTAAAAGGTATTGTTCAGAAACTTTAGTAGGTTGAGATAAATCACCTCCACACAAAACATAACCCAATTTTTCAGAAATTAATTGATCATGCTCCGAAATATATTTTCCTGAATACATAGAGTTAGCTCCAACATAAACAATTCCCAAACCTTCGTTTCCTAAAACTTCAATATCAGTTCTTTCCACAGGTTTCGAGTATCCTTTTTTGGCCATATCTAAAGCGCACTCTTTGGCATAAGCCAATTGGTGTTTTCTGCTTACAATGGTTTCATCAATTCCTTCGCGTAGATAACCTAACTCAAAGCCTTCTTGCCCAGAAGTACTCACTTTTGCTTGGCCAATTGTTAAAAACCGATTTCTTAAAGCATTTAATTTTACATCACCTTCTCGGTGGTCATCATTTAACCTTAATGCAAATTCTTTGGTTCCACCGCCGCCTGGAATAACACCTACGCCAAACTCAACTAAGCCCATGTAAGTTTCAGCGTGTGCCACCACTTTATCGGCATGTAAACAAAGTTCTGTTCCTCCACCTAAGGTTAAATTGTGAGGCGCAGCAACAACCGGAATTGATGAATAACGAATTCGCATCATGGTATTTTGAAACATTCTAATGGCCATATCTAACTCATCATAATCTTGCTCTGCGGCCATCATGAAAATTAAGCCCACATTGGCCCCTGCCGAAAAATTTTGTCCGTTATTGTAAACCACTAAACCTTGGTATTCTTTTTCGGCTAAATCAATGGCTTTGTTAATGCCTTGAATTACCTCAGTGCCTATTGTATTCATTTTGTTGTGGAACTCTAAGTTTAAAATTCCATCTCCTAAATCTGTAATTGTTGTTCCAGCATTTTTCCAAACAACATTATTTTGCTTTAAAACCTCTAACGAAAGCGAACTCTCTTGGCCAGGAATTTCTAAATATGATTTGCTTGGAACGTCATAAAAGAATTTTTTGCCATTTTCTATTGTGAAAAATGAAGTGTTTCCACCTGAAACCATTTCAGAAATCCAAGAAGCAGCTTCATCTCCGTTTTCTTTCATTACCTCCAATGCCTTTTCAATTCCGATAGCATCCCAACTTTCAAAAGGACCTAATTGCCAACCAAATCCTGCTTTTACAGCATCATCAATTTTGTAAACTGCATCAGTTATTTCTGGAATTCGATGAGAGATGTAAGCAAATAGTTTTGAAAAAGATTTTCTGTAAAACTCGCCTGAAGTATCTTTTGCTTTGTAAAGTATTTTGAACCTTTTGGCTAAATCATCTTCGTTTCTAGCAATGTCAAAAGTAGCAAACTTTACTTTTTTCTGAGATTGATACTCTAAAGTTTCAAGGTTTAATGAAAGAATTTCGCTCTTGCCATCTTTTCCTTTTACCTTTTTATAAAATCCTTCACCAGTTTTGCTTCCTAATTTATTTTGCTCTACCATTTTAGATAGGTAAGAGGTTAGTTGAAAAGTTTGATGAGCTTCATCTGTTGGGCAATTTTGCTCAACTCCTTTGGCAACTTTTACCAAAGTATCAATACCTACAACATCTGCAGTTCTGAATGTTGCAGATTTAGGTCTTCCTAAAATACTTCCTGTAAGTTTATCAATTTCTTCAACTGTTAGTCCAAACTCTTTTACCTGATGGAAAAGTGCCATAATTGAGTAAACCCCAATTCTGTTGGCAATGAAAGCAGGTGTATCTTTACAAAGTACAGTAGTTTTTCCTAAAAACCTATCGCCATAGTCTAAAAGAAAATCAACTATATCGGGGTTTGTATGTGGGGTTGGGATAATTTCTAATAACTGTAAGTACCTTGGTGGATTAAAAAAGTGTGTACCTAAAAAGTGCTTTTGAAAATCTTCACTTCTTCCTTCTGTCATTAAATGTATTGGAATGCCTGATGTGTTTGAACTAATAATTGTTCCCGGAGTTCTGTGTTTTTCTATCTTTTCGAATAAAGATTTTTTGATTTCAAGGTTTTCAATAATAACCTCCATAATCCAATCAAAATTTTTGATTTTTGCCAAGTCATCATCAAAGTTTCCTATAGTAATTCTTTTGGCAAAATTTTTCGAATAAATTGCTGATGGATTTGATTTTAATGTGCTTTGGAGGGCTTCATTTACAATCCTGTTTTTTACAGCAGGGTGGTCTAGTTGAAATCCTAATTTTTGCTCTTTTTCGGTTAATTTATTTGGAGCAATATCTAAAAGTAAAACCTCTAGTCCAATGTTTGCAAAATGGCAGGCAATCCTAGAACCCATAATTCCTGATCCTAAAATGGCAACTTTATTAATTCTTCTGTTCATGTTACAGTTCGTTTAAATCTTTGTTTTTTATGGTTTCCATTACTTCGAAAAAAGCATTGAGCTTGCTGGATGAAAATTGAGCATGTAGTTTTTCATTTAAACTTAAAACAGTATTTCTCGAAATATTTCGTTTTGTTTTTCCTAAATCGGTTAAAAAAACACGATTAATTCTTTTGTCAACTATATCGGCT
>JABAYK010000049.1 GCA_018609045.1 Flavobacteriales bacterium | reverse complement strand
GCATTTAATCCTGTTAGAATATAACTTGAATCAGTTGAATTTACCGTGGTTCCATTTCCTTTTGTTAAAGTTCCTGAGCCATATTCAATTTCCCAATTTGAACCTGTGCCTCTCGAATTCCAAAAAAGTCTCGTAGAGGTTGTTGTTTCAAATCCAGCCCCTAAGTTTTGAGGTCTTTTACATGTTGGAGGAGGTAAAAGCCTTACCAAATAATCTTCGGTTTCTCCATAAGCTAAGTAAGTACAACTATAATTGCTATAAAGGTTATTATAGTCAGACCTAACTCTCATCATGGTAATTCCTGTATCAACTCCATTAGGTATTGTGAAGTTTATTGCTACTGGAGTAGAAGAATTTGCAGCGTAAACAGTACCTACGAATTCACTTACATCATCAAAATCACCGTCTTTGTTATAATCTATCCAAACACCAAAATAAATTCTATAGCTTCCTTCTCCTAAAAGGTCTATGGTGTAATTTTCCTCTGCTTCTAAATCGGTTTGTTGGTTTTGATAAAAACTGTAAAAATTATTGGCTGAACCAGAGCAACCAGAAGTAGTATTTTGAATAGTTCCTAGTTGAACAGAGTTTATTCCACTGGCAACATCACATCCATTATTATGAAGACTAGTTTTACAGTAATTATTGGTAAATATTGAAAACGGTCCAGACCATACTGTAAAACCACCGTCGGCACATTTTTCCCTGATATAAAAATCATAGTCAGTTAAATTAGATAATCCACCTATATGGAAAAAGTTATTTGCTGTACTATCATTTGAACCGTTGCCTAAAGTAAAGTTTTTTTGACCCCATTGTATTTGTGTGTTTGATGCACCAAAATTCGATTCCCACGAAAAGTCGACAGAAGTGTCATTTAATTGAGAAACAATTACACTAGATATAGAATCGCAAGTTAATGGTTGGTAAACTATTTTTATATCGTCTAATGCCATATCTGCGTAAGTTCCAACGCCAGAAACAGCTTTAAATCGAAGGTTAAAAGCTTGGCCCCTATAAGATGTTAAATCAATTACTTTTTCATCCCAAGGGTCAGAATTACTATATCCAAAATGCGTTTGTCCAATTATTGAATCAATTGTAAAATAAGATTCACCTGAACCTATTTGAATGTATAAATCTCCCATTTGATATCCATATTTATGATACCAAAACTTTAGAATGGGAATTTTTTGAGTAGTATCAGATATTTCTATACAGGGTGAAGTAAGTGTTGCAATTTGATTTGCAACAGAAGAGTAAGTTTCGGTGTAAAAATATCTAGCTAAAGAATTTGTATTGCCATATGTGTGGTCATAATAAGGTCCTGTGGAAGACTGAGTATAAAAATTGTCAGTTGTCCAAAAATATCCCGTTGCAGATGATGGGCTAGCAGTCCATCCATTAGCGAAGTTTCCGTAAATAGGATAACTGTTGCTTGAAACAGGCTCATACAAAGAATCAGTTGATAAAATTAGAGTTGGAGATATATTTTTTACTGAATTCCCTAATAGGCTATCATTTAATGGATCCGAATCGTTGGTAGCAGAAATCCAAACATTTACATTGTAGGATTGACCTGAAGTAGGGAAATTTGCAATTGAATCAAAAGTGAAATTGCTAACAACACCAGAAGGCATTGAACTAGTAAAGGTTTGCGAAACTAATGAGCCATTATCAACTTGATAATAACCATTAAAAGTGGAGTAGGAGTTAATACCAAAATTACCAACCTCAAAAATAATTTGGGCAGCATTTAAACCACAGCCGGAGTCGGGTAAATTAACCGATACTAAGGCTAAATCGTTATGTGGAGGAGTAAACTCAATTGCTCCTACATCTGGAGGTGAGTTTCGCGTTATGCCGTAAAAATCTTTCGTAATTCCAAGAGAAGTAGTACCAGTATTGTTTAACGAAACATTTTTTGGAGCGGAGGACGAGTCATTAACAAAAATTGGATTTATTTCAAAGCTATTGGGTCCGCGGTAATAATAAATTTTCCAATCGCTTAAATTTTTTCTATAACCCGAAGCATAACCATAGTACTGATATGTTCCTTGGTCTTTAAAGTAAACATTATTGTAATCATCATAAATAGCGGTAGAGTTTGAATAATAGTAAATGCCATAATGATAATTGTTGTTATTTTTTAAATCGAAGTAAAGATTATTGTTTTTGTAATTTGAGTAATATCCATACCTATCGTAAATTCCAAAAGATTGATTTAGGTAGTTGTCATCTTCGCATCGAATAGTGTTGTGGTAAAAATTTACATAATCCGAATAATAATTATATAAACCATAAAAATAATAATCATCGGTTGGGTCTTCAATTATGTTGTTATAGAAATAATGCGGGTTTACAGAAGTTGCATCAGAATAATATAAATAAAAGCCATAAAAAGAATAACCAGATTTAGGAAAAATAAAGTTATGGATGTAGTTTCCGTTTACATTAAGGTTTTTATCATATCGTGAGTATAAAAAATATTGAGTTGAGTTTATTAATTTAGGGTTTATTGCTTCATTATTTTCAATTAAAGTGCTATCTGTATAATTTAGGTAAATACCATAAGTTAATTGATTTTTGAAAAGATTATTTTTTATTTTATTCCCTAAATTTACTTGACTAGTAACGTTTGTTGAAATAATGGAAACGCCACTAGCTGCGCCAATAATATTATTATTTTCAATGGTATTGTATGAGCCATTATCACCATTATAAAGTCCATAATATAAATTTGAAAATACAATTCCACCAGAGTTTGCATTGCTAGTGCCGGTAATAAAATCATTGTCAATGGTGCAATTTTTTATGGTATTGTTATCAGCAGAATTATGCAGCCAAAAACCCCAACCATAGCTAGTTGAATTATTTTTTAGGTTTAAGCTATCAAATACTAAGTAATCGGCACCGTTTAAGTCAATAATTGATCTATTGGTATAATCATTAAAGTACCAAACAGTATTTCCATTTCCGTTTATGGTAATATTATTGGTTTGAGAGTAGCCAGAAATTGAGTCTGTAATTATCTCAATTCTTTCATATGTTGAATCTACAAAGTTTAAGGTTACAGGTCCAGAAATTCCACAGCCTTTAAAGTTGTTAAATGCATCATTTAAATTCTTAAAACTAGCTGTTGAATTTCCAACTGTATAAGTTCCAGAAAATCCAACGCAGGTTGATGTCCTTGCAGTGTCATTTGCCGCTAAACTGTCTAAATTTCCGTTAGGAGAATTTGTCCAAGATTTAATTAGGTATGAAGCAGAATTCGCGAAATTGTAATTTCCAATAGTGTCAGTAAAAGTATTGTTGGGTGCAATTGAAGGAGAAAAGCTTAATGTTTTACCAGTTTGGGGTGTACCATTCACACTCCAACCAATATTTACAGAAGACAATGAATCTGTACCAAAATTTAATCCTTGAATAACAATAGGTTGAGATCCTGAATTGGTGTTTTGCAATGGGGCAATAAAACTTGTTACGCCTGCGTCATCAGGGTATTCGTAATAATTAATACTTACAATAATTTTAGTGCAGAAATTAATATTAGAATAACTTTTAAAAGAACAAGAGTTATTTACGTAAGTAGTGCTTGAAATGCCAAAAATTAATTGGCCATCAGATAACCAGTTCGCATAGGTAGATTGAGGAATGGTAATGTTTTGAGAACTAAAAGTTGACGGGCAATTAGCATATAAATTAGAATTTGAGAGAAAATAGTTGTTTTCTCCATAAAGAGTTAAATATTCATACGAATACAACAACTGTCCAGCATATTTGAAGGTTACTGTAATATTACCTGTTGCATTGGTAGCAACATTTGCGGGTATATTTATTGGAGATGGGTATATTGTTGCAACTCCGTTGGCATAACTGCAATTTACATTAGTAGAGTCTACAAATGTTTTTTGGGCAATTATTGAAAAAGGAATAATAAAAACCAAGGCAAGAGTTACAATTACTCTCGTTAAGATTGTTTTTGACATTTAGCTAATTTTCAAAATATTATGCAAGAATACGTGTATTACAAACACTAGTAAATACGTATTTTACCGTAGGACGAAAATTAGTGTAAAAGGTTGTGTTGTTATTATTGTTATTATTCAAACAAAAGGTTAAATTCCTCTTTAGGAAGAATTTTACCGTCGTATTCTCCAGAAATACTTAGTTTATTTAGGCCTTCGGCTTCAAGTTCTTTTTGGAATCTTTTAGCCATATCTAATTTTGGGAATTCACCCATAAACAAGTAGGTTTTTCCGTTAATTGATTTTGAATCAACTGGACCATAATTTTCGAATTGGCTTATTGCGGATGTAGGCGCGCTTCCATCAAACTCAGCAAGTAAAACTCTAAACTTAAATTTTGCTTCATCCATAGTAGGAGGTAAACTAAAATTACCTGCTGGCAATGGAGTAGAAGTGGCGCTGCCAGAATTACCTGTATTACTTGAATTGCTTGTTTTGTTTGTTGGTGTATTTTTTTCAGGAGTTACAGACTTTGCACCACTAGACTTTCCTTCAGGGTAAGTTCCGGCTGGTAGGATGTCGCAATTTTCAAAAACCCTTACAAATGGACCTTTAAAACCTTGAGATTTTAATTCAGCAATTCTAGATAAAGCTTCGCCTTTGGTGGCATAATTTCCAACAAAGAATTTGTAGTTACCATCACCAAAATAAGTTCCTGATAAATCAGAAATATTTGGATAGGGATTAGTTTTAGGTTTAACCTTAGTTGCCATTATTTGTACTCGGTAAATAGGGCCATTACCATCACATTTTGGCTCTGGTACATTTATTCCATCAATAGGCTTGTTTAATGCTCCTGAACTTACCCCACCAGATTTTGGCTTGATACTAGCAGGCTTGCCAGTTGGTCCAGCACCAATTGGCAATAACTTACAATCTTGGAAAACTCGTACAAATGGGTCTTTGAAACCTTGAGTTTTTAAACTATTTCTTTTGGCATCAGCCTCTGGCTTGTTGTTGTATTCTCCTGTAAAGAATCTGTAATAGCCGTCTCCGAAATCTGAACCAACTAAATCAGTAATAGAAGGGTAGGGGTTTTTAGCCGGTTTAGCTTTGGTTGCCATTATTTGTACCCTGTAAACTACTCCATCATAACATTCTGGAGTTGGCACATTTAATCCTTCAATTGGTTTAGCTGTATTTCCACCTTGTGCGCTGCTTCCACCAGTTTGATTACCAGTGCTTGGGCCAACAGGAATTCCACCTTGGTTAGTATTTTCACCCTTGTTATTTCTGCGGGTTTTGTCTGTTAACTCCATAGCAAATGAAGTATCTTGGTATTCACCAGAGGTACTATCATTGTAAAGCTTAGCAACTTCTTGTAACTGTTCATTATTCATGGCTCTGCCTAATGAATCAACAATGGCTGAATCTGGTGTGTTTTCTTCTAAATCTTTGTAATCTGGCACACCGTCATTATCAGAATCAAGCGGACAACCAACTTTATCAATTGGAGCTCCATAAGGAGTTTGAGGGCATTCATCTTTTAAATCTATAACACCATCATCATCCTCATCTCCTAAGTCTAAAGCTTTTAAATCTTTGCGGCTTAAGCCAAGGTATGAGTTAGGTGCATTTGACAAGTTGTATGATAAACTAGCAAAAGAGTATAAAAACATGTCGTTTCCTGATTTGCCTTTTCTTACACCAACACTTTTTGGAGTAATCCCATCTAAATAATCATTAAACAAAATATGCATTGTAGCTCCTACTCTTAAAGATAATTTATCTGTAATAAACATGTTTGCTCCTGCACCTACAGGTATGCCTATGGTTTGCTCAGGATAATTGCCAAATCCATCAACATTGGCTTTTCTGATATCAGTTTCGTAAACATAATCTCTTGAGAGTCTTGTAGAAATTAATTCGTTTTCAGGTAAATTTGGAAGGTTTCTGATGGTTCCGTCATCCCAATAGTAATATAGGTTGCCATAACCGTCATACAAATCTGTTTTCGAAAGATATTCGACTAACTCAACACCAAGAGAAACAAAAGGCTCTATTTTCCTATTAGCTGGAAGAAAATGATCAAAATTATAGGCTGCAGATATACCTCCTGAAAATATTTTACTTCTAAAATTTATGTTTCTTGTTGTTGTTATTTCATTAGCCGAAACATTACCCGTTAAAATATTAAAATTGATGTCAAAGCCTCTGTATAAAGGAAAAGAGACTCTAAAATCATATCCAATATCAGATATTAAGGGATTATTTGTTCGGTTGTTTCTACTGATATCTCCATAATAATTCATCATACCAACGCCTACACAAAGGGTTGGTTTAAAAATTACGTTTTTTAATTCATATGTATTTTCTTCTTGAGAAAACCCTGTGAGTTGTGCACAAACTAAAAGGAAAAAAATTAATGCTTTTTTCAATAGAATTGTTTGAATCTAAGGGTACGAAAATAAATCATTTATCTTCAAATAAACAAACCAATTTATTTATACCACTTTTGGTTTAAAATCATAAGCGCTTCTTGCACTGTTATTCGTTGCTCATTGTTATAAGCAGTAACAAACGGGCCAGGTAATGTGTATTTTCCTGATAAGTCTTCTCTTTTGTCTCTTGCACTTTTGTAAACATCGTAACTACCTGTTGTATATTTTACCAGACCTTTGTGATTTTCGGTAACAAAATTTTCTTCGTAATTATGATTTGCTTTAAAATATGCGCCATTTACAAGGTTTTTGCCAGCTAAAATTTGAACTCTGTATATTATTCCATTTTGTGGCGAAGGAATGTTTTCGGTAATGTTTTCTTTTGTTGATGCTTCAACAGGTTCAACAATCTCTTCAACAACTTCCTCTACTTTTTTAACTGTTTCTTTAGGTTTAGCTTCTGCAGTTTTTTTCTTTTCTACTTCTTTAACTTGCTTATTTTCTTTGACTTTGGCATTTGCTATTTCTTCAGTTTTTGTGATTTCTTCTTCTTTTGGTTGAGGCGCAA
>JABAYK010000146.1:5807-6979 GCA_018609045.1 Flavobacteriales bacterium | reverse complement strand
ACCGAAAATTACTTACAGATACTTTATTAGAAAATTACCAAGAAGTTGAAACCACTGATTTGGTAAAAAGCAATATTCAGCTATTAAGTCAACAAAATACATTCACCTTTACAACAGGTCATCAATTAAATTTATTTACCGGGCCTTCATACTTTTTTTACAAGATTATTTCTGTTTTGAAACTTTGCATTTCTGCCAAATCAAAATTTCCAGATAATAATTTTGTTCCCATATTTTGGATGGCATCTGAGGATCATGATTTTGATGAGATTTCTCACACTTTGGTTAATGGAAAAAAAATAGCTTGGCAAAGAGATGCTTCAGGAGCAGTTGGAAGATTAGATTTAACTGGTTTTAACCTTCAAGTTAATGAGTTGAAAAAAGAAATAGGTTTGAATCCTAAAACTGAAGACTTTTTCAAACAAATTAATCATTTCTTAGAATCTTCTAAAACCTATGGTGAGTTTGTTTTTAGAACTGTAAATTCAATTTTTAAAGATTTTGGTTTAGTAGTTTTAGATGCCGATCAACCTAATTTAAAAAGGCAACTAACCTCCGTTATTCAAGAAGATATATTTCATCATCAAACCTATAAAGGAGCCCAAAACACCTCTGCTGAATTTACCCAAATGGGTTATGACGAGCAGATTTTAGTAAGAGAAATTAATTTTTTCTACCTGAAAGATAACATCAGAGAAAGAATAGAAAAACAAGAAGGTTTTTATAAATTGCTTAATCCTTCTATTTCTTTTTCTGACGCTGAAATGCTTGAAGAAATAAAAAGTCATCCTGAAAGGTTTAGTCCTAATGTTGCGTTAAGACCAGTTTACCAAGAAATTTTATTACCCAATTTAGCTTATGTTGGAGGTGGAGCAGAAGTAGCTTATTGGCTTCAATTAAAACAAAGTTTCAAGAATCATGAAACCTTTTTTCCAGTTGTCTTGCTAAGAGACTCAGTTTCTATTTTAAATAAAAAAGCTGAAAAATGGATGCTTGATTTGGATTTATCTTTTGAAGATTTATTTGAAGATGAAAACTCCATATTCACCAAATTGGTTAAACTCAAAACTGAACAATATTTGAGTTTAGATGCTGAACTAAATCAAATCTCGAGTTTATTTGATGAGGTTAAAAATAGGGCAGAGGCAATTCAACCAACTTTACAAAAAACT
>JABAYK010000146.1:3327-5797 GCA_018609045.1 Flavobacteriales bacterium | reverse complement strand
GATTGTTCAAATTCCTTATCTGATGCTCTGTTTCAAAATCCTAAAGCGACTAAAATCAATAGAAAAAAAGTTTCTAAGAGAGGAAAAAAGACACTACTCTGTTCTTGAAAATAAATTGACAAAACTTTTGGCTATTGTTTATCCAAATGGGGTATTGCAAGAGAGAAAAGCAAACTTTTTGCCTTATTTCCTTGAATATAAAAACTTAATATTAAATGAATTGCTAGGCGAATTCGATCCTACAAAAGCTGAATTTAAGTTTGTGGTTGCTGAAAATTAGTAAACCACCTTTATTGTCTTTCTTTCAAATTGATTTGAAATAGAAACAAAGTAAATTCCACGAAAATTAAAGGGTATTTGTATTTTTTCGTTAGCCGAATAAAAATTTGAAACTTCTTTTCCTGCAATATCAAAGACTTCCACATTTTTTTGAATTAAATATTCTCCTTTTAAAATGAAATTGTTTTCTATAAAGTAATAATCAAAATTTTCAGGTTCTTTATTGTTCAAAATAGTAAACGCCAAATATTCCTCCTCTCCGTTTTTAGAGACCTCGGTTATCATAAAGTAAGCAGATTCAAACTCTTGCTTCCAATATGTTGAAACTTTGTATTCTAATGGAGAGTTAGAGTTTCCCATCGCTGAAACCTCTGTCATTAAATTTGTATCATTACTTAAATGATAAATTTTGAATTTATCACTGTTTATTTCACTTAAAGTTATCCAAGTAAATTCTAAATCTTGTTGCTTTTTTCTTGCATTAAAACTTATTAATTCAACAGGTAATGGAGAATTACCTGAACCAATTGCAAAAGGAGAAAAGGAAGTGATATTTTCTAAAGTAATTGTCCTGGGGTCTGAAGCTGAAACATCTGTAGCATTTCCTGGGTACCAATTTCCATTTCGGTAGTGTGAGAAAAAACAAGTTGTAGGGTCAAACCCACTTAACTCAGCTGAAGAAGGCCATTCAACTGTTAAGTTAACTCTTGAATCTCCAGGGGTTTTCTCTATAATTTTCCAAGTTGCATCTAGTGCATCAGTTGTTTGAATATTTCCTGAACTTCCTGCTTCAAAAACCTGCTCTTCAGTATTAACACTTATTGTATCAGCTACTCCATTTTGCAAAATGGTAAGGGGTAAAAAATAGTTTGATGTGCCAATTGGATAAGTTTTCGAAATTCCATTCGTTATGTATTGTTTTACCTTCCCTGAGCCTTCTGCAAGAATATAGTTTGACGAGTTGGGATTTGAAACACTACCATTTAAAACCAAATTATGATTTCCAATATTTAAATTTCCATTAATAAAATTTAGGTCTCCATTTATTTCAGTTTTTCCGTTTAATTGAGCATTTCCACTAATGGTTAAATTTTCGAAATTTCCCTTTATCGAAGTATTATTTGTACTTGGATTGGCAACTAGTGTAATGTCATCTAAAGCAAATTCGTCTCTGCTTCCACTGCCCGAAATATCTTCTCCAAACCATTTTAAATAAATAGCATCGTTATTGGCAATGTTCAAAGAATTTAAGGTAACTACTTTTCCATAAGCTTTCCATTGAGGCGAGACATCTGCTACTTCGGTTGAAGCAAAGTTTAAATCAGTTAAATTGGTGTAAGAACTATTGTTTAATGAATATGAAAAATTGAAAGAATTTGATCTGTCTTGGTCGTTGTATACATAAATTTTGTAGAAAATATTTAAGTCTGTAATTGCACTTCCCGTTGTATTTACAACTTATTAAAATAATGGCACCAGAATTAAAGTCGCTTCCAATAGGTTGAACTCCCAAAGCATAATTTTTTGAAGAAACTTCAAAAGCATACAATCCACCAGAAGAAGATTGTCCTGAGCTTTGTCCATTGGCAAAATCTCCTGCAGAATAGCTTCCAGAAAATGTTGTGTTCCCATCGCTCATTCCTTCAATTTGCCAAGCATCTGAATCTAATTGCCCCAAACTGGGTGATGCATCTAAACCTGAGCCTGTAAATGCACCATTGTTTACCCCAGAAACCGTATTGTCAAACGAAATTAAATTGCCAAAGTCTAAACTTGATATTTGCCAACCTTCTTGAAACGGTGTTAAGCTAATTTCCACTCCCGCAGTCCAATTTGTACCTTTTTTGGTAAATGCTTTAAAATAGTGTGTTGTTCCATTTGTTAAACTTGTTACTGAACTTGAGGTAAAGACTCCCTTGTAAACAACAAATTCATTTCCTCCCAAATCGGTTCCAGAACCAAAAACTGAATTTGATGCATAAGATGAACCATCACCAGAGGGTGAATTTGAAATTGAGCTCCCGCTTTTTGCCACAATTAGTATTTCATCATAGCAAGTTGGTAGTGTCCAGCTTAAATCTATTTGTTCACTTCCTGTAGTACCTGAATAACCTGAAACTTCAGTTGGAGTATTGCAATCTGTAGTAGCATTAGAGGAAATTCCCGTTGAGTAATTTACGCCGTCAAAACT
>JABAYK010000146.1:0-3227 GCA_018609045.1 Flavobacteriales bacterium | reverse complement strand
TAATAATAAGTTGTGGTTTCTGTCAAACCTGTGTGGTTAGCCAAACTAGCTGCAGCGCCAACATAATGAACTGTTCCTCCTCCTGTAATTGAGTTTCCTACCGTGTAGTTTCCGGTTGGATTGCCGAAGGTATTGGTTGAGTTAAATGCAACCAATATGTTGTCTGTATTGCTATTTGCAGCAGCTGTTAAATTTATTTGCGATGATGAGTTGGTTGCGGCACTAAATGAATTTGGATTTTCTACTGTTGAGAATACCGAACCATTAACAATTATGTCATCACCTGGCCCATCTCCAATTCCACCAGAGCCAGATGCCCCTTCTGCATACCCATACAAACGATAAGTAACAGCATTAGATGTATTTGATTGACTAAAAGTGAATGTAAAAGTTTGGGTAGAAGTGTTGTCAACAACACTATATTCTTGGTCTAAATTGGAAGTGAAATTATCGACAGAACTTCTTAAGGCCAAAGCCGAAGGTCCAGTTCCTGACCTCTGAAAGTTAATTATTATTGAAGTTACATAAAAGGTAAAACCTGCATTTGGAGTAATAGTAAACTCCATATAGTCATCTCCACTAACAGCATTAGCTATAGTTGCAGATGCCCAGTTAGTTGCATTAAACCTGTCTGAATTATTTGATGGGTTTAACTCAACTCCTCTAGAAATTATTGAACTACTCAAATTCGAATTGTTAAAATTTGAGTTTACTGAGACTTCACTTCCGGATATACCTGAAAATTCAAAAGTTAAAATTTGAGATAAGGTAGGTTTAATTAAAAAAAATAGGAAAATAAAAATGCTTATTTTTTTCACTGTTTAAAATAATGATAAAAGTATAACATTCATATTACTTCAGTGTTAAATAATAATTTCTATTTCTGTTGGATTTACTTAAGTTTTAAACAACTTTGTTTGCTCATTACGAAATACATTTGTGCATGCACGAAAAGCTCCTTATTTTAGACTTTGGCTCTCAATATACCCAGCTAATTGCAAGGCGGGTTAGAGAACAAAATGTTTATTGCGAAATACACCCATTTAACAAATTACCAAAAATTGATAGCTCAGTAAAAGGTGTTATTTTTAGTGGTAGTCCTTTTTCTGTTAACGACGAAAATGCTCCAATAGCTCCTTTAGAAGATATTAGAGGTAAATTACCTCTTTTAGGAGTTTGCTATGGAGCTCAATACATGGCTAAGAATTTGGGAGGAAAGGTTGAGCGCTCAAACACTCGTGAGTATGGTAGAGCTAATTTGTCTTTTATTGGAGAAGATGAATTGATGAAAGGAATTGAGTCAAATTCTCAAGTTTGGATGTCTCACGGAGATTCTATTCTTGAACTACCAGAAAATACCGAAATTATTTGTAGTACAGAAGATGTGAGAGTAGCTGGCTATCGTTTTAAAAACGAAAAAACATTTGCTTTACAATTTCACCCTGAAGTTTATCATTCAACACAAGGTTCGGAAATTCTAAAAAATTTTTTGGTTTCCGTTTGTGAATTTTCTCAAGATTGGACTCCAGAATCTTTTGTTGATGAAACTGTTGCAAAACTTAAAGAAACCGTTGGTAAGGATAAAGTTGTTTTAGGTTTAAGTGGTGGGGTTGATTCTAGTGTTGCTGCAGTTTTATTAAATAAGGCAATAGGCAGTCAATTGCATTGCATATTTGTTGATAATGGCCTCTTGCGTAAAAATGAGTTTGAAGCAGTTTTAGAGCAATACAAACATTTGGGGTTAAATGTTAAAGGCGTTGATACTAAACAAAAATTTTACGATGCTTTAGCTGACCTATCAGATCCTGAATTAAAAAGAAAAGCAATAGGAAAAGCCTTTATTGAGGTTTTTGATGAAGAAGCTCACAAAATAAAAGACGTTGTTTGGCTAGGTCAAGGTACAATTTACCCAGATGTTATTGAATCTGTTTCTGCTACAGGCGGACCCTCTGCCACCATAAAATCTCACCATAATGTTGGCGGACTTCCAGACTATATGAAACTAAAATTGGTGGAGCCACTAAGAAGCTTATTTAAAGACGAGGTTAGAAGAGTGGGCAGAGCTATGGGGTTAAACGAAGAGCTATTGGGAAGACATCCATTTCCAGGTCCAGGTTTGGCCATAAGAATATTGGGAGACATTACCCCTGAAAAAGTTGCTATGCTTCAAGAAGTAGATCATATTTTTATTTCTGGTTTAAAGGATGCTGGTTTATATGATGAGGTTTGGCAAGCAGGTGCAATTTTGTTACCAGTTCAAAGTGTTGGCGTAATGGGAGATGAAAGAACCTATGAAAAGGCTGTGGCCTTAAGAGCTGTTGCATCTACAGATGGAATGACAGCAGATTGGGTACATTTGCCTTACGAATTTTTGGCACGAATTTCTAATAAGATAATAAATCAAGTAAAAGGAATTAATAGGGTGGTATACGACATCAGTTCTAAACCACCTGCTACAATAGAATGGGAATAACAAGACAAGTTTTTATATTAAGCCTACTTATTATTGGTTTTTTGCCCTTTTCAGGATTTTCACAAGTAAATCCAGAAAATGCAATTATTCACAAACTTGATGGTAAAAAATATTATTTACATACTGTAAAAAAAGGGAATACCCTTTATTCAATTTCAAAGGTTTATGCAATTGAAATAGAAGAGATTGTTGCTGAAAATCCCGGTATTGAAAAAGGTTTAACCATAAACCAAATAATTAAAATTCCGGCCAAAAAGGTTGATAAAAAAGAGTTTGAAAGTAACCAACTCGAAATGGATGGTGAGTTTCTTGTTCATCAAGTTAAACCAAAAGAAACCTTATTTCTTTTAGGTAAAACATATAATGTTAAGGTAGATGATATTTTAAAAGCTAACCCAGAATTGGTAGGAGGTTTAAAAATTGGAACTAATGTAAAAATACCTGTGGTAAAAACTGATGAAAAAGCTCCTATTGAAAGACAGGCTGCAGTTCCAGATTCACTTATTTCACACGAAGTGCAACCTAAAGAAACCCTTTATTCGCTTTCTAAAAACTATGAGGTAGATTTAGATAGTTTATTAAAAATTAACATGGGCCTACCAAATGGCTTAGTTGTGGGTCAAATAATTAGAATTCCTAAATTCAGTGAGGATTATTTAAAACAAAAAGCGGAAGAAAGAATAGCCAAGAAATTAGAATTATTCAAAGAAGTAAAAGGTGACACATCTATTTTTAAAGATCCTTTCAAAATAAT
>JABAYK010000099.1 GCA_018609045.1 Flavobacteriales bacterium | reverse complement strand
CAAATAGCATTAAATATGCTGATTTAGAAAAAACTAACCCTAAAATTAATATTGAAATTTATTCAGATAGAAATAAGGCTGAAATAATAATATCAGATAATGGTATTGGAATTGAGAAAGAAATGCAAAGTAAAATTTTTAATATGTTTTACAGAGCAAACGCTACTGAACCTGGCACAGGCTTAGGTCTTTACATAGCCAAAGAAACTATTGAAGTATTGAATGGAACGATAAAAATAGACTCTGCTTTAGGTGAAGGAACAACCTGTATTATCAATCTTGTCTCTCTGGATAAGGCTTAAGATTTTTTATAGCTCTAAAAGCTCTGTAGCGCATTTTTACAAGCATAATAAATTCATATTGAGTAAGACCTTTGATAACCTCGGGTGGAAGTTTACAAAAATCTATAAACTCATCAAATTCAGTATCTTCCAAATAAATTACATCTGCATCAACATACTTTTTGAAGAGTTCTTTCAAAACATCTCTTCTTCTATCTTCAATAATAATTTCATAAGCCCTTCTTTTTCTTTTTTCTTCTCTGCTTAAGGCTTGGTATAAAAACGTTATCGGGCTTTGCATGGCGTCTATTCCACTTAGCATATACTCTGCCCTATCAAATTTAAGTTCTTCTAATTCGCTATGAATTTCCTTTAAATCTCGCTCTCCGAAAACAGAAACGGTATTTAAATCAAATTGTAATTTTTCAATTAAAATTGTATCAGAAACCGAATGAGTTGAAACTGTAGAATTAACAAAATACTTTTTGGTTTTGTAACCAATTGCGCCAATTAAAAGTGTATCGGTTTTGTTTATTTTAAAACTGAATTTGCCATTTGTAGAACCAAAAATCGACTCGCCAGATGATTTATTTACAATCAATAAATTAGGGAAATCAGTAAATCCATCTTTATCTATAACAGTTGCGTTTAATTGAATTTTATTTTGTCCATTTGCAGTAATGCCAAATAACAAGAAAATAGAAAAAATGCTCGCCCAAGTAAGCTTTGCAAAGCTGTTCGATTTTGAATTAAACGAAACTAATTGTATTTCTATTGATTTATCAGATTCCAATAAATTGCTTTTAGAGGCAAAAATGTCAAACGATTTTGATTTACAGCAATTCATCTTTAATTCAATTAAAACAAAAAATAAAATTGCAGCAATTGGTGGGTATTTGGAAAAAAGAGCCATTTACCAAATGAGTGATGTTTTCAAAAACCAGAACCAAAATTTTAGAAATATCCATTTAGGAGTTGATATTTGGGCAAACGAAAGTACAAAGGTTTATTGCCCACTCGAAGGAAAAATTCACAGTTTTTATCATAATTCTACCTTCGGCGATTATGGGCCTACCATAATAACCAAGCATCAAGTTGAAGGTTTTGAATTTCATTTGTTATTTGGTCATTTGGCAAAATCATCTTTGGTTAATTTAAAAGAAAACGACACTTTAAGCAAAGGTCAATTTCTTTGTACATTAGGTAACCAAAGCGAAAATGTAGGTTGGCCACCTCACTTGCATTTTCAAATTATTATTGATATGCAAAACAAAAAAGGCGATTATTTTGGGGTATGCAACGAAACTGAAAAAGCATTTTTTGAAACAAATTGTCCGAATCCAAACTTTATAATAAAAAGTAAATTAATACCATGAAAAATAATTCAGGCTTTAACAGCAAATGTGTTCATGCAGGTACAGCCATGCAAAAAGAAACCAATGCAGCAAATACCCCAATTGTAGCTTCTACTGCTTTTAGGTATTTAGATACACAAATGCAATATCCACGTATGTTTAATCTAGTTAATCAAATGGCTGTAGCAAATAAAATTGCTGCTATAGAGTATGCCGAAACAGGCCTTATTTTCAGCTCAGGCATGGGGGTAATTTCAGCTGTTTTAATGACCTTTTTAAAGCCTGGAGACGAATTGGTTATTCAATCGAATATTTATGGTGGAACATATATGTTTATTCATGGAGAGTTGAATAAAATTGGAGTTACTTTAAAGGTGTTTCCTACAGAAATTGATGTAAATATTGAAGATTACATTACCCCAAAAACCAAAATGGTTTACATAGAAACTCCTGCCAACCCATTACTTGATATTGTTGATATTGAGAAAATTACCTCTGTTTGTAAAGCCCATAATTTGCTTAGCGTAATTGACAATACATTTGCCAGCCCTTATTGTCAAAACCCCATAAATTTGGGTGTTGATTTGGTAATGCACTCTGGCACAAAATATTTAGCGGGCCACTCTGATGTTATGTTTGGTGCAGTTGTAGGAACCCATGAATTAATTGAGAAAATAAGACCAACTGCAATGGCTTACGGAAGTGTTTTAGATGCCAAAGCTGCCTCAGATGCTGAAAAAAGCATAAAAACATTAGGTTTAAGGATGAAAAAACATACCGAGAACGCTCAGGAAATTGCAGAAATATTAAGCAAACATCCGAAAGTAAATAAGGTGTTTTATCCGGGATTACCTAACCATAAAGGTCACGATGTAGCCAAAAAGCAAATGAGGGCTTATGGTGCCATTGTATCGTTTGAATTACACGATTCTGTTAATGCTGTCGATTTTCAAAAAAATCTTGAATTTATTATGCCTTCGGTTAGTTTGGGTGGTGTTGAATCTTTAATTACTTCACCGTTTTTAACCTCACACAAATTTGTTTCTCCCGAAGACCGACAAAAAATGGGTATTTCAAATCAAATGTTAAGGCTTTCTGTTGGAATTGAAGAAGTTGAAGACATTATGTTTGACATTAATCAAGCCATCGAAAAACTAAGTAAATAGCAAAAAAAACGGGAGCAATCCTGATGGAAAACTCCCGCTTTAACTGCTTATAACCGTAGTAATAATCAGCTGTTAAATTTCTACTCTTTAAACGAAACCTACTTAAAGGTTTGCTAGTTGAATTTTAAAATTTAGTTGCAACCGGAGTTGCAATTGCCAAATGTTAATTCAACAAAGCCGCACCCATTGGTAGCTCTAAACAATAAATGGAATTGCTTCTGAAATTATATTGCTATAACTTTTTAGGCTTTACCTCGTTACCCTTACCTTTTCAAGTTTTAGGCTAGCAAAAAATAATTTTCTGTGATAAACATTTCAGAATTTTTTACAAAAGTCCCTTCAATTAATTATTGCGAAAGTCTTACCCCTTCAACATTTGTTTAAACTTTTAAAGAACGATTAATTCAACAATTCAAATATAGAATGTTGTTTGGGTTTTAATGGATTAAATAAGCGAAAGAAGTTAACCAAACGCTAACTGGGGTTATCAACAATTGTTAATAAACCAGATAAATTGGATTAAATTTTAATTTCGTTAACCAACTCAGCTTCGTTTTCGAAATCGAGAACATTTTGTAAAGTAGTTGTTGCTATTTGTTCCAAAGCTTCATGTGTAAAAAAGCTTTGATGGGCAGTAATTAAAACATTAGGAAAGGTCAACAGCCTAGTAATTTCTTCATCTTCTAAAATCTCACCCGATAAATCTTGAAAAAACAAGGCTTCTTCTTGCTCGTAAACATCAATAGCTAAATTCCCAATTTTCCTGCTTTTTAAACCAGCTAAAACTGCTGTTGTATCAACCAATGCCCCTCTGCTAGTATTAACAATCATCACTCCTTTTTGCATTTTTGAAATTGCCTCTTCATCAATGATGTGATGAGTTTCTGGCGTTAAAGGACAATGCAACGAAATAATTTGAGATTGCTCAAAAATTTGATCAATAGGTTCATATTCAATACCCAATTTTTTCAATTTTTCGTCAGGATATAAATCATAAGCAATTACCTTACAGCCAAAACCTAGCATTATTTTGCAGAATATCGCTCCAATTTTACCTGTTCCAATTACTCCCACTGTTTTTCCGTGCAAATCAACGCCAACAATTTTTTCTAAAGAAAAGTTACTTTCTCTAACCCTGTTAAAAGCCTTATGGGTTTTTCTGTTTAAAGTTAAAATTAAAGCTACTGTATGCTCAGCTACTGCATATGGTGAATAGGCGGGAACTCTAACTACTTTAATTCCTAGGTCATTGGCTAACTTTAAATCTACATTATTAAAACCAGCGCAGCGCAAGGCTATTAGCTTTACATCTTTTTGATGAAGTATTTCTAAAGTTGGTTTGCTTACCTTATCGTTTACAAAAACGCAAACTGCTTTTTCATCCTGAATTAAGTTGGCTGTTCTTTCGTTTAGTCTAGTTTCAAAAAACCGAAGTTCGTGGTTAAAACCTTTGTTGAATTTATTGAAATACTCAATGTCATAAGATTTAGCGCTAAAAAATGCAATTTTCATATTTGAACAAATTTTTAATTGTTTGGAATTGTAATATCACTTCCATCTCTATTTGCGCGATAGTGTGGCGAAAGAATTTCAACTCCAGCAAGGTTAAACTCATTTAGAATATGCATGTGTAAATCTGACTTTATTTTACCTGTAAACTCTGGTGTATTGATATTACAGTTTAGTTGGTAACTGATGTAAAAATCATCTAATGAGGTTTTTAATACAAAAGGTTTAGGTGTTTTTAAAACCAAATCGGTTTTTTCTGCAGCATTTAACAAAAGCTGCTCAGTTTGTTCCCATTTTACATCATACCCAATGGTTACTGCAACATTTATGATTACGCCATCATCTTTCGAAAATGATGAGTAATTGATTGTGTGCCCTGATAAAATACTTGCATTAGGCAAAGTAATTTCTTCGTTTAATATTGTTTTTACTCGTGTTACAAGCATTGACTTTTCTAAAACCTTACCTTCTACTGGGCCAATTTTTACTCGGTCACCAATTTTAAAAGGGCGCATGTAGGTAATTACCATACCGGCAACCAAATTTGATATTGCCGATGTTGACCCTAAAGAAATTAATAGTCCGAGAAAAACAGAAACTCCTTGAAAAACAGGTGAGTTAGAGCCAGGTAAATAAGGAAAAATAATAACAAACATAAAGGCGTAAATCAAAAACCTAATGATGTTAAATGTAGGTTTGGCCCAATCTGGATAAAAACCTGGTAATTGAAGTTCTTCTCTTTCAACTTGAAGTGATAAAAACTTTAAAAACCTAATTAAATATCTGGTAACAACCACAATTACCCCGATGGTAACTGCACTTGGAATGTAATTGATAAATCCAAAAATGATAGATTTAAAAGGATCTAGAATTAAACCGAAAAGCGTTTTTGCGATTCCTTCAGTTGAGGGAAAAATGCTAAATATTGTAGGTAAACTTATGTAAAAAGCCAATAAAATAATCAATAGCCTAATGCCTTTTGCAATAAATTGGGTTACAGTTAAAGCAGTTTGGTCTGTTACAAACTCAATATTCTTGTATTTAAATCCTTTTATATAATTGTCTTTCCAATCTGTGTTAATTTTAGTTTCTAACCATTTGTAACCTTTGTTGATAAACCTAAAAATGAAGTAAAAAATTACGATTACAAGTAGAAGCATCGCAACTTTTAGTAAAATATCTATCAGGTTAAATTTAGATTTTAGGGACTTTAAATGACTCGCAATAGCATCTTTATAAAACAACCCAGCTTCTTCGTTAGATTTATTTATTAGCTCTGCATCCTGCGGCAAAATTGTCATTATTAATTTGCCTTTATACTCGATTATATAAGCGTTTTCTGTTTGAAATAATAGCAAAGAATCTTCGTCAAAATCATCTAATATAAAAAGTGATTTTAACCTTCTTTCTAGCAACTCTGCCCTTTCTTCGGTTGTGTAAGGTCCCATTGAATTTGACAGAAAAAAGAAGGTGTCTTTCTGAAGAGTTACAGGAATCTTTTGAAGGTCAATTGTTTTTTTTAGTGACTTTTTTAAACCTTGCTTTAAAGCATCATATGGACTTGGTTTGGGCTGTTCAATTTCAGCTTTAACGAGCTCTTTTTTTATTTCGGGTTCATTTTCTGCAGAATCTACCCTTATTTCAGTTTGGGTTGTGTCTTGTAAATTTTGTGTAAAACCTAAATTAGATAATAATCCAAAAACAAAAATTAATATGAATACTTTGTAAATCAATAATTTGCTCTTCAAAACCTTGTATTTTTTATTTTATGCAAAATAACAATTTAACTAGTAGTAAATTCCAAAAGCCTGGTCTTTCGGTATTGATAAAATTTATAAAACATAACCAGTGTAATTTTAATGTTAAGCCAAAATTCCCTGTAAATTAAGTTCTTGTTTTTGGTTGAATTCAACTGCCAAAAAAATCGAAACAATATTTTAATATCGCACAGCTTTAGGCTAATATTAATAAAATGACCAAAAAAAATAAGTCTACTTCCCTATTTGATTTAAGGTCATTAGGCTTTTTTAACCTAATTATTTCTGAGCGGAATTTTTTATTGTTTGTGTCTGTTTTATTTTTAATGGCGGGTTTGTTTTCCCCTTATCCAAGTATTGCCATGTGGTTTGGTTTTGCTGTAGCAGGATACAGCTCAGTTGCCAATGATTCAATTCAAACCATTGGAACCTTTATTGTTTCTAATAAAACAAAAAAATGGTGGTTTTTATGGATTTATATTGGCTTGATTTTTCTAGCAACCATAAGCTATTCTTGGATAACTTATGATGGTGACGTTAGTTACCAAAGGCTTTTGAGCAAAGGATTTAGCGAAGCCCCTACTTCTTTTACATTTCTTCAATTATCGGCTCCAATCTTTTTAATTATTTTAACAAGATTAAGAATGCCCGTGAGCACCACTTTTTTGTTGCTCAATGTTTTTTCTACTAGTGGCGAAGCCATTATTGATGTAATTACCAAAAGTTTTTCATGTTATGTAATTGCATTTTTGGGTTCGATTGTTTTTTTTAGCTTGGTTCAACGATATGCCAAAAACCTATTTAAAGGCAAGGCTCATAGAGCTTGGACAATAATTCAGTGGATTACATCAGGATTATTGTGGAGCGTTTGGGTAATGCAAGATGCAGCCAACATTGCTATTTTTTTACCCCGAAGTTTAAGCATCTTTCAATTTTTAATATTCGGCATTTTTATCTTTTTAGGTTTAGGTGTTTTATTTTTCCTAAAAGGCGATAGAATTCAAAAAATTGTAGATGAAAAAACTGAAATTACAGATGTTAGAGCCGCTACACTTGTAGATTTAATTTATGCTTTAATTCTCTATTACTTTAAAGAAGTAAGCAATATTCCAATGAGCACCACTTGGGTGTTTTTAGGGTTATTAGGAGGAAGAGAACTTGCCATAAATCTTGTTAAGGGCAAAAAAAGAAAACGAAAATTAATTTACACCATACAACTTATTGGAAAAGATGTATTTTTTGCTTTAATAGGTTTGGTTGTTTCTTTAATACTTGCCATTTTAATAAACCCAACGCTAAAAGATGAGTTTTTAACTTTAATTAAATAAAGGCGCCATTTGTGGGTCTTTTTTAAAATAAAAAGCAGATAAATTTATTATTTCATTTGCCTTTTCTTTCTCATCATTTGCATTTAAAA
>JABAYK010000117.1:5531-7570 GCA_018609045.1 Flavobacteriales bacterium | reverse complement strand
ATTTTATACTTATTTTCAAGAACCGAAAGGCTTCAAAAACAAATAAAACAAAGAGGTAGAGAATATGAACAAAGTATACCAGATGCATATTTAGAAAAGATTCAAAAAAGCTACTTCAAGCATTTTAAACAATTAAGAAATAAGCCAATTTTAGTAATAGATACCGAAAACATAGACTTTGTTAAAAACAAAACAGACTATAAAAAAATTAAACAATTGTTATTCAAGCCATTCCCAAAAGGCATTAACTATGTTAACTTAGATTAAATTCTGCAATAACTCTTTTTTACAGGGCTTTTAATTGTTAAAAACATATAGTAATATTGCATTGATTTTTGTATTTAAGAAAATTACATCAATAGATAAATTTTAAACGATGAAAAAACAACAGTTCAACAGAGCTTTTACTTTATTAATTTTAGGTGGATTAGTAGCTTGTAATCCGCTTAAAAAAATGTCAGAAAACGCAGAGAATGTTCAATACTCTGTAAATCCTAATCCATTAGAATTACATGGAGACAGCGTAGCAATGAGTGTTACAGGAAAAATTCCACCAGAATATTTTCATAAAAAGGCGATTGTTGAAGTTACCCCTGTTCTAAAAACCAAAGGAACTAACCCTGAAGTAATTCAAGAGTTTGAAACTTTAACCCTAGTGGGTGAGGCAGCTACAGGTGAAGGCCAAAAAATTACTGCTGCTTCAGGTGGAAGTTTTAAATATGAAGATAAAATTGCATTTAAAGAAGCTATGACTTACGCTTCTTTAGAGGCTAAAATTGTTGGTGTATACAAAGGCGCCAAAAAAGAGTTTGGTTACTATCCTGTAGGTGATGGAACCATTATTACTCCTAAATTGGTTATGGCTGATGAAAAACCAATTTTAGGCAACGATAAATTTGTGAAAGTTATTCCAAAAAATATCGATGCTCAAATCAATTACTTAATAAACTCATCGCAAGTTAGAAGCTCTGAATATAATGACGAGGACTACAAAGCTTTTAGAGAATTCTTAAAAGAAGGCTCAACCAAAGGATGGGCATTCAAAGGTGTAAAAGTAGCCGCTTATGCTTCTCCTGATGGTGAAATTTCTAAAAATGATAACCTTGCTAATGAAAGAGCAGAAAGCGCCAAAAAAGCTTTAGATACTTATTTTAAGAAAAACAAAATTGAAGCAGCTAAAGCTGATGGTTTTTACACTTTAGAAGGTAAAGGTGAAGATTGGGAAGGTTTTAAAACCAAAATGCAAGCCTCTGATATTAAAGATAAAGAGTTGATTTTAAGAGTTCTTCAAATGACTTCTGACTTAGACAAAAGAGAGCAAGAAATAAAAAATCTTGCTGCTACTTATACTGAAGTTGCCGAAAAAGTATTACCTGAATTAAGAAGATCAGCTTTTACTGTAATGGCTGAGGAGCAATCAAGAACTGATGAAGAAATTTCTAAATTGGTAAAATCTTCACCCGATTCTTTATCAGTAGAAGAAATACTTTATGCTGCTACTCTTGTAGAAGACTTAAATGATAAATTAAGTATTTATAATTCTGCTAAAAAAGTTTATCCAAATGATTGGAGAGGACATAACAATGCTGGTTATATAATGCTTTTACAAAATAAAGCCAATGAAGCAAAAACTGAATTTGAAGCCGCTTTAAATGCTGAAAACGGAAACAAAGTAGCTTCAAACAATTTAGCAATTTGCCACAAATTATCGGGTGATGTAAGCAAAGCTAAAGAGCTTTATACTGCTGCTTCAGGCGCTGGCAAAGAAGTTAATTACAACATGGGTATAATTGATATCATGGAAGGTAACTACAGCAATGCTGTTACTAAAATGAGTGGTATGAATTCCTTTAATGCTGCCTTAGCTCAATTGTTAAATGGAAATAACGATGGCGCAATCAAAACTATTGATGCTTCAGATGAGAAAGATTTAGCTTTATCATATTACCTAAAAGCTGTTGCCGGAGCAAGATCTGGTAACAAAGACTTAACAGTAAATAATTTGAAAACAGCGTTTAGTAAAGACGCAGGTTTAAAGA
>JABAYK010000117.1:0-5521 GCA_018609045.1 Flavobacteriales bacterium | reverse complement strand
GATGTAGAGTTTTTAAAAATGGCTGAAGACGAGTCATTCAAAAACTTGTTTTAATTTTTAAGCTTAATATAAAATATGAAAAAGGGGCCCTGCGCCCCTTTTTTGTTAACATAAGGTTTACATAAAATAAAGCAAGGGTTAATTAATTATGATTCATTTTGCGTAAACTTTAAATCGATATTTAATTATGAAAAAGCTAGCTTTTATTTTTAGTGCAATTGCACTTTTATCTTTTGCTTCATGCAACAAATGTTATGATTGTGAACTTACAGATTTAGGAATTACCCAAACTGGTGAAGTTTGTGATGAAGACCAAAAAACAGACTTAGAGGCTGCAGGTTACACTTGCACAGAGCAATAAATTAAAAATTATTTTGAAAGAAATAATCTAATTTATTTGATTTTGAAACCATGAAAGGGTTAGTTTTACTAACCCTTTTTTTTATTATGATTATATCAATATTTAGAATTTTATTTGGATTACTTTTTATTATTTCAGCAATTTTAAAACTTAATCCAATTGAGTTTTTTGAGCTTGTAGTTTTAGATACCACTATTCCCTCTAGGATATTTGCCATCTATTTTTCAAGGTTTATAATAGGGCTAGAGTTTGCTTTAGGTTGGCTAATAATTTTTAATACTAAACCTAAATTAGTTTTAAGATTTAGCTTAATAATTTTAATAGGTTTTACCTTACAAACAATATTTATTTGGCTTACCCAAGGTCAAAATTCTAATTGTGGTTGTTTTGGTATTTACCTTCAATTTGGCCCTCTTGAATCTCTAGTAAAAAACCTACTTTTTATTGGTTTAAATATTTTTCTAATAGCAAAATCAAATATTAATAACAATCCTCGTAAATGGGTAAAAATTACAGGAAATTTGGGGATCTTACTGGTAGCTCTGCCTTTTATTTTATTTCCGCCATCATGGTACATGGGCGGCACAGAAGAATCTTTAAACTCTAATCAATTCCCTACCTCTCTTTCTGAACTCCCTAATAATAACCATAATATAGATTATACCAAAGGAGAGCATTTACTTGCATTCTTTAGCACTAGCTGCATTCATTGTTTAAAAGCGGCATACGAATTATCAATTACCCAAAAAAAAATAGACTTACCTCAAATAACAGTATTTTTTGTTGGAGATAAAGAGGTTATCCCAAGTTTTTTCGAAAAATCAAACTCCATGTTTCCATTTGAGTTTTTTGAAGACAAATCATTTGTTAAAATTACAGAGGGTAAATTCCCGATGTTGTTTCATATAAAAAACGGTGAGGTTCTGCATAAATATATTGGAGAAGGAATTACCATAAGCAACTTAAATACCAATTTGGTAAAAAAATAAACTAAAATTAAATTGAAAATTGGGTAAAAGTATAGGTACTTTGAAAAAAAAAAATTATCCTTGTACTAAATTTAAAAAAATAACCATGAAAAAAGTTTTATCTCTTTTTGCTGTTGCTACTTTCGTTTTTGCAATGAGCTCTTGTAAGAAATCTGGTACTTGTACTTGTGATTTAGGAATTTTAGGATCTACTTCTGTTGATTATGAAGACTTAAATGGCGATGAGTACGATGCTGCTAAAACTGCTTGTGATGCTAGCGGTTTATGTGAGTGGTCTGACAACTAGTAGTTAGACAACAAAAAAATTAAGGTCGGTTTAATACCGACCTTTTTTTTTGCCTTTTTTTTCAATTTGGCTAAATTTGAACACAAAATAAATTATGAAAAAAATAATTCTAGTTTTCGCAATTATTTCATCACTTCTATTTGTAGGATGTGAAGAATGCTATAATTGCAACTATACATCAGATCTTGGTGAAACATTTGAAGAAGAAAGATGTGGAACACCAAATGAAATGGAAACATTTATTCCAAATCAAGAAGAATTAGGCTGGAGTTGCTCCAAAAAATAATTAAACAAGCCGCTAAGCAAAACCAAAAATAATCACTTCAAATAAGTGTTATATTTGACAAAACTTTATTGAATGAAAAACGTAATTGTAATAGGATTATTTGTTTTAGGACTTTTTTCTCTAAACTCATGTGAACAATGTGCTACTTGTACTTCATTAGCAACCGACCCAAATTTTTCTCCAGACAGTGTTTTAACTGAGGAATTTTGCGAAAAAGGTCATGTATATGATAATGCTATCGAAACTTACGATAGAGCAGGTTGGAATTGCACAGAAAATTAAATTCCCATTTTTTTATAAAACTCCCATATTACAATTCCTGCAGAAATTGTAATATTTAACGAATGCTTTGTACCGTGCTGAGGAATCTCCAAACACGGTATTTTTTTTTCAATAAAGTCATCGCTCACTCCTTCCACTTCGTTTCCAAAAATTAACCCATAAGTCTTATCTGATTCTGGAGAAAAGTCCACTAGATTTAATGAGTTTTGAGTTTGCTCAATAGCAACTAAGTCAATATTTTCCTTTTCTGCCAATTCCAAAACCTCCAATTCTGTTTTAAAATACCTCCAGGCAACAGAATTTGTAGCACCTAAAGCAGACTTTTGAATATCTCTGTGAGGAGGCTTTGCTGTAATTCCTTGTAGCCAGATTTCTTTACACCTAAAAGCATCTGCTGTTCTAAAAACACTGCCAATATTTTGTAAACTTCTAATATTATTTAAAATAATTACCACAGGTAGCTTAGAAGCTACTTTAAACTCATCAATAGAAATCCTATTTAATTCTTCTAATTTTAATTTCTTGTTCATAACTCTTGAAAACTAGAGATTTATTTGCAATAGTATCTTTTTTACACTCGCTAATTTTAGCAAAAATTTGATTTTGCCTAATAATCCGCCAAAAATAAAATCTGTAGCAGAAACGCCTTTAATGCGACAATACAATCAAATTAAGGCCAAACATCCAGATGCAGTTTTGCTTTTTAGGGTTGGTGATTTTTACGAAACATTTAGAGAAGATGCCATATTAGCATCAAAAGTTTTAGGAATTACACTTACCCAAAGAAAAAATGGAGCTGCAGCTACAATAGAATTAGCAGGTTTTCCTCATCATAGTTTAGAAACCTATTTACCAAAATTGGTAAAAGCAGGATACAGGGTTGCAATTTGCGACCAACTTGAAGACCCTAAACTCACAAAAACAATTGTAAAAAGAGGAGTAACAGAATTAGTAACGCCAGGCGTTGCTTTTAATGAAAATGTTCTTGAAAACAGAAAAAACAATTTTCTTTCATGTGTTTCATTAGATAAAAAATTAGCAGGAGTAGCATTTTTGGATATTACAACTGGAGAGTTTTTAGTGGCTGAAGGAAATATTGAATACATAGAAAAGTTACTTTCAGGTTTTCAGCCCAGTGAAGTTTTATACTCAAAAAAAGATTCGAAAAAGTTTGATGAAATATTTGGAGACTCATTTCATAAATATGGATTAGATGAATGGATATTTTCTGGAGATTTTGCAACCGAAAATTTGCTAAACCACTTTGAAACGGCAAGTTTAAAAGGATTTGGCATTCAAGATATGCCTTTGGCTATATTATCGGCAGGGGCTTGCTTGCACTATATTTCTGAAACAAGACAAGTTAAGCCAAAACATATTAACAATATTTCCAGAATTGAGCGAGATAAATTTGTTTGGTTAGATGGATTTACCATAAGAAATTTAGAACTTTTTAATGCCAATTCTTTAGGTGGAAAAACCCTTTTAGACATTTTAGATGTTACTCATACCCCAATGGGGTCTAGAACTATGAAAAGGTGGCTTGCCTTGCCGCTAAAAGAAAAAAAGCCTATTGATGAAAGGCTTTCAATTGTTTCCTTTTTATGCGATGAACTAAATTTTTCAGAATTCTTGACCAAAGAATTAAAAAGTATTGGCGATTTAGAAAGATTAATTTCAAAAGTTTCTGTAAAAAAAGCCTCGCCTAAAGATGTGCTTCAATTAAAAATAGGGCTTCAATCTTGTTTATCTATCATTAATTTAACTAAAACTATTTCCAACCAAGCTATAAAAAGCCTTGTTGATAGAATAAACCCTTGTAAAACACTAATTGAAAAAATTGAAAATTGGCTTAATCCAGATGCACCTGTTTTAGTATCAAAAGGTGGTGTAATAAATAATGGTATTAATGAAGAATTAGATGAATACCGAAGGTTAGCTTTTTCTGGCAAAGATTATCTCTTAAACCTTCAAAGAAAAGAAACAGAGAAAACTGGCATTCCATCATTAAAAATAGGGTTCAATAACGTATTTGGTTACTATTTGGAAGTTACCAATACCCATAAAAACAAAGTACCAGAGGAGTGGATTAGAAAACAAACACTTGTAAACGCTGAAAGATATATTACTCCGGAGTTAAAGGAATATGAATCAAAAATACTTTCGGCTGAAGAAAAAATACTTCAAATAGAAACCGAATTATACAATGAATTAGTTGAGTTTGTAGATAATTACTTAGAGCCTATCCAGATTAATGCCCAAAGCATTGCTACTTTAGATTGCTTATTAAGTTTTGCCAAGATATCATCCAAACTTCAATACACAAAACCTCATATTTTAGAGGAAAAATCGCTTTCTATCTTACAAGGTAGACACCCTGTAATTGAGCAAAACCTGCCTATTGGAGAAAACTTTGTTCCAAATGATATTCATTTGGATACCGAAACCCAGCAGATTATGATGATAACCGGACCAAATATGTCTGGTAAATCTGCAGTGTTAAGACAAACCGCTTTAATTGTGCTCATGGCACAGATGGGTTGTTTTGTACCTGCAAAAGGAGCAGAAATAGGTCTGGTAGATAAAATTTTCACCAGAGTTGGAGCCTCAGACAATATATCTCAAGGTGAATCAACCTTTATGGTAGAAATGAATGAAACTGCAAGTATTTTAAATAATCTATCAGACAGAAGTTTAATTCTTTTAGATGAAATTGGCAGAGGAACAAGCACCTATGATGGCATTTCAATAGCTTGGGCAATTGCAGAATATTTGCATAACCATCCAAATAGACCTAAAACACTTTTTGCAACCCATTACCACGAGTTAAACGAAATGCAAAAGTCATTTGAAAGAATCAAAAATTACAATGTTTCGGTAAAAGAGTTGACCAACAAAGTAATTTTTCTTAGAAAGGTAGTTCCTGGAGGAAGCGAACATAGTTTTGGGATTCATGTTGCAAAAATGGCCGGAATGCCGCCTAAGTTAATAAATAAGGCTAATAAAATTTTAAAAGAATTAGAAGCATCCCATAGCAAAGACACAGCAAAAAACAAACTTACAACCCATACAAAAAACGATTTACAATTAAGCATTTTCCAGTTAGATGACCCTACCCTAGCTCAAATAAAACACGAAATTGATTTAATTGATATCGATACACTAACTCCAGTTGAAGCCCTTTTAAAATTAAATGAAATAAAAAATATACTTAAGGGATAATTTCTTTGGTAAATTGAAATTTTTATTACTTTTGCCCTCCAATTGCGAGAGTAGCTCAGCTGGTAGAGCACGACCTTGCCAAGGTCGGGGTCGCG
>JABAYK010000012.1:41292-43756 GCA_018609045.1 Flavobacteriales bacterium | reverse complement strand
AAAATATAGTTCTAGTTAATCCAAATAATAGAGTTAGAGTTGCTGCAAAAGACCCAATATTGTTTTCGGTTCAAAAAGGAGCAAGCTTAGTATTTGTAATGCCTAATAAAATTGGAGGTTCGTTTAACATATTAATTAAATTCCAATCTACCCAAAAAGGTAACTTCAAATTGTATTATTTGCTCGGTTCTGTAGAGAAATTTTCAGAAGCAAGCTCATTTCAAAAGCCATTTAACCAAGGAGAAACCATTTTTATCTTTCCATTACAAAACAAAACCTTAGAAACAAAGCTTCGACTAGATTTTAAAATGAAAAGTGGAGAAATATCACTTACAACATTAAATATTAATAAAATCTCGTGAAAGTTTTTATTCATATAGGAGGAGCTAAAACCGGCTCAACTGCAATTCAAAAAATGCTTTTTCGAAACACTAATTTATTGTTAAAACACAATTATGTTTATCACCATTTTAACCGAAAAGATTCTCATGAACTTGCCTTAGCCACAGGCTTTGGGGTTACGAAATCAAAAAGGCTATTTTCCAGTTTAAAAATAAACCAAACACAAATTTTCAATCATTTAAAAACAAGGCTCGACCCAACCAAGAATCACATTATTAGTTCTGAAGTTTTCACTATTGCTACCACTAAAAATGCTGTAGAAACTTTGCTAGGTTTATTTACTGAATTTGAAGTTCAAATAATATTTTACTTGAGAAATCAAGCAGATCAAACTGCAAGCGCCTTCCAACAATTAGTAAAAGAAGGATATGCTAAATCGGTAGAGATTTTTTCAAATAACCACAAGGTTGACCTAACAAAATCATTGGACTCATTTTTAGAATTATTAAATCCAGAAAATTTTACTGTAAGACCTTATGACATCCAATATTTTGAAAACCAAAATTTATTTGATGACTTTTTAAAATGCATAGAATTAGATGGTTCGAAAAAAATATCGAAACCATCAAAAAGCGAATCTAATCAAAGTCTTTCGAAAGATTGTATTGAAGTATTAAGGTATTGTAATGTAAAATTCCCAAATCAAACTAAAAAATTTTTAAAAGAATTAGAGTCTTTAAAAATTTTTGATACTGATGATTTACAATATTTACCTAATTCAAGAAAAGAGGAAATAAACAAAGAGTTTAGTCTTCAAATAGATTGGTTAAGTCAGAAATTACCTGGAAAAATAAGCCATGACTTTATTGCCGCAGAAAAAGAAAATAAGCCACTTTATGAAGGCCTAGAAATTTCAGGTTTTTCTAAAGTTTTTATAGCCAGTTTAAATTCCAATATGGGCAAACTCAAAAAGGTGGAACAAGACCTAGAAAACTACCTTAATTTTTTTAACATAGATGAACAACAAGAAAATTAACCTTTACCTGCATTTTGGCGCCGAAAAAACCGGTTCTACTTCGATTCAGCATATATTAAATCAAAATCGAAAAGATTTGATTAAGGCAGGTTTGCTATACCTAGGTGAAGATCTTACTTGGAATAGCAAACCCTGTTTAAACCATCAAAAATTTTTTAAGGCATTAAACATACTATCACCAGAAAAGCAGCTTGAATTAGCCAAACAAAAAATAGTAAATTGGGTAAATTTTGCAGAAAACCGAAAGGTTAAAAACATTCTAATATCATGGGAGAGCGCTAAAATACCTTCCCCATTTTTAGAAAGTTTAAAGAAAAGCCCATTCTTAAATATTATTCCAATAATTTATGTTCGAAACCAAACCGATTGGCTAAAATCCGGATGGAAACAATATGGTTGTAAAATTCAAGGAATGAATAATATTTCTGATTGGGTAAAGTTTGCCATTCAGGATGAGTTTTGGGAAAATAAAATAAATTGGGCAAAAAGAATTGATCAAATTGCATCTCTTTTTGGCAATAAAAATCTAGTTGTTAAGTCTTACGATACAGAAAAAGCCGCGTTAATTGAAAGCTTTATTTCCATTTTCAACATCACTTTAGATAAATTAACCAACCTTGAAAAATCGAATGATTTTAACAATAAACCTCTTAGGCCCGATTTAATTGAATTGGTAAAACATTCCAGAAGTTTACTATCTAGCGCCTACAGCGAAGAGCTAACCAACATGTTTTCTTATTTTCTTGAAGAAGAAGCGTTTATTTCAAGCTCTAAAGAAGGGTATTTTATTTCTGATGAAGATGCTGAACTTGTTCAAAATCATTTTTCAACTTCTAACAATTTTGTTGCAAAAACATATTTTAATAAATCAGCTGAAGAAATATTTGTTTCAAACAATCAAAAGCAAGAAATAACGCAAGAAAAAGAATATAAATTAGAGGATTTTGTAGCTACTTACGTAGAATTACTTTTCAAAAGAGATCAAAAAATAAAATCGATTGAAAAGAAAATAAAAAAGCAAATGGCAAAAAGTGTAATTAGTTAATAAAAACCTTTTTCATAAATATAGCCATACTTGTTTTTAAT
>JABAYK010000012.1:0-41282 GCA_018609045.1 Flavobacteriales bacterium | reverse complement strand
ATTTTGAACTGCTAAATCAGATAAATTTTCCATTTCTTCACCTTCCTTATTTTGGTTTTTGTGAGGAAATTCAATTTCTTTTTCAATACTAAAATTCTTTACAGTATCCTTTATATCAGCGGCTAGGTTTTCAAACTTAACTACCTTTAAGTTAGGTAATTCTTGTCCATCAAGTAAAAAATAATCTTTTAACTCTCCATCAAAATGAGTTATTGGAGAAAGGGCAAATTCATTAAACGATTTCTGAGCAAACTCCAAAGCCTTTTTTCCATTTTCAGATTTCGATTTACGTTTTATTACGCTAGGTTTTTTTAAATGTTTATAGTACGAAAATTCTAAATCAATAGGATTTCTAACCACAACAATAATTTGTTTTAAATCGAAAATATTAATGCCATACTTTACAAGAATTTTTTTGGCATATCCCAAATTACCATGCCTTTTTCCTTTAACTAAAATCTCATGGCCTTCTTGTTTTGTTTTTTCATTAAAAAAAGGACTTACACTAACAACAGGAGCTTGTAGAGCTTGGCACAAATAACTTGCAACAGACATTCCACCTGTTTTGCCTAAATGTATAAATAATATGTCTTTGTTAAATATCATCTTCTTCGGTTTTAGGGCTTTTTGAATCTTTTTTATTTCTGAGAAGGTAAACAAATGTATCAAGCATCAAATCAGGCACATTTTTGTAATTAAACGATTTATGGGTTTTCAACTCCTCCTCCAAATTCCAATTAAAAAGTTGTTCTCTTTCTGGAAAATACTTTTTTCTTAAACTTTCGTTTGATTTTTTATGTCTGTTGAATATTATTTTCAGTTGCTTTTTCGATAAAAACGAATCATCTGAAAATACTGGTTTAATTTCTCCATAATACTCTTTAAAAAACTTAAATATTTCGCCTTTCATTTGCGAATTGGTATAAGCATTTAATTGAGAAATTAATAAGGTGTGCTCGTTTGAAAAAGATTCGTTTTTGTTTGTAAACTCCTCTTCGCTAAAACCTTTTAAATCATCTACCCCTAAATCGTTTAATAAATTGCCAATTAAATTCGATTTTATATCAGGATCATCAAATAGCTTAATGATGATATTTTCTTGACCAAAAAACTGTTCCCAAAAGCCAATTTTTTCTTCATAATTAAAATTACTTTTTCTGAAAAATTTATTGAATTCAACAGTAAAACCTGTCTTTACTCTCTGTTTATAAACACTTTGTAGTAGTTTGTCTTGCCTTCTGATGTACATAATAATTTTTACATCAAAATCTTTAAACTCCTTTTTAAGTTTTTCTAATGAGTTTTTGCTGTGAACATATTCAAAGGCCTCAGAAGAAATAAAAATACATTTAGAATTTGTTCTAATAAACTCATTCATTAACCTTTTAGAAAAATCAGACTTGTTATCCAACCTACTATCATTGCCACTAAAGCCAAAACTCCAAGCTAAATCGTGGTGAGCAAAATGCACTAATCCATTTTCAATTTTTCTTAAACTTTTTGGATATAAAACCCCCTTTTTAAGTAGCTCATTGTAATTACGATGAAAAAAATGCTGGATTGAGGTAGTACCTGTTTTATGTATTCCTACATGTATAAAAAGTTCAGGTTTCTTCATAAAAAGATTAAATTATCAATAATGGCCAAATCTAATTCTATTTTAAAGAAATTTCCCTACCTATAAAATTATATTCCATTTGTTAAGTTTTTACCCGAAAACCAAATAATTACATTTCTTTGCGCTTAGATTTCTAAAGAAAATAGCATGAAAATTGCAATTACCACCTTCTTGCAATTAACCTATAAATTTTTGATGCTCCATTGATAAATTGCTTTTTTTGCTCCAACAATGTCTATGTCGAAAAAAATAATCCTAATAATCAATTGGAACTCAATAGAGCTTTCAAAAAATGCAATTGCTTCTACCTTAACCAATCTTAAAAACCCTTATTTAATATACCTCCTCGATAACAATTCAGATAATTTTGAGGGCGAAAAATTAAAAGATTATTACCAAGATGAACCAAAAGTAAAGGTGTTTTTATCGGCTGAAAACTTGGGGTTTGCCAAAGGCACCAACTTTTTGATAAAGCAAGCCATAAAATCTGAAAAAACACAATACTTTTTGTTGCTAAATAATGACGCAATAGCTTCTGATGACTGGAGCGAAAAATTAATTTCATGCGCCGCAGAAACCCATAGCGAGTTGGTTACTTCAAAAATTATTCAAGCTGCAAATCACAACCTTTTAGATAATGTGGGTCACCTTATGCTTAACACCGGCGAGATTATTCCAATTGGGCATAATGAACCAGAAGTAAGCTTAAACCACAGAAAAAAAGTTATTGGGGCCTGTGGTGGGGCGTGTTTAATTTCAGCAAAACTTTACCAAAAAATTGGGGGTTTCGATGAGCACTTTTTTGTTGGGTATGAAGATGCTGAATATGGCTTGCGCGCCTTTTTAACAGGCCATGATATTTATTTTGAACCCAAAGCAATTGTTTACCATCAAATGGGCGCCTCTATCAAAAAAATATTCGATTACAATTACACACTAACCCAATTTAGAAATATTAATTACACGGTTTTAAAACTTATGCCTACTTCGTATTTGGTAATTAATTTTCCGTTTTACTTTATCAAAACTATTTTGGTTTTTGTAATGAATTTGGTGTTTTTTAAAAAAAAATTCATCAAGGTTATGTTGCATGCCTATTGGAAGCTATTTACCACAGACTTTAAAGTAGCTTTAAAAGCTAGAAAACAGTTTTACCAAAGTCAGCAAGTTACACGTAGTTTATTCGAAATTCAAGCCGCTACAACCTTTTTCTTGTGGTTTGATATTAAACGATTTTGGAAGTTTATGATTTTAGGCAAACCCAACCAGTTCGAGAAATATTAAATTGAACAATACAAGGCTTTGTATTTATTAACCATTTCTGCTAAATGGAATTTTATTTCAGGTTTAGAATCCCATTTATTTTGGTATGCATTTTCTAAAGCAGAGACTAAACTTTCGGCATTATAAGGATAAAATCGGTTTACCTTCCCATAAGTTACTTCACTCAAAGCACCTCGCTCAGAGGAAATTATTGGCATTCCAACAGCACAACATTCGGCTGCAGAAAACCCAAATCCTTCAGATATACTTGGAATAACAGCACAATTCACCTTTGTTTTTAACAACAACAACTCTTCGTATGGCAACTCATGATAAAGTTTTACTTGCTTTGGCTTATGATTATTAAAATATTCCATAACCTTTTTCCGCATGGGTTTTGGATATTTTGGTAGTACGAAATGAAAGGTTGCATCCTTATGGTTTTCGTTAAAAATTTTGGCTGCTTCAATTATCAAGTCTATACCCTTTGAAACTCCAAGCCTGCCAAAAAACAAGTAATTAAACCCACCTAATTTTTCTTGAACATCCGGTAACTCCAAGGCACTATAATCAACCCCATTAAAAATTTTAACAATCTTTTTAGAAGACTTACTTGCAACTAATTTTTGAAAGGTGAATTGAGAAACGCCAACAAATTTTGTGAATGGCAATTTCAAAATAAACTTCTCGTAAAGAAAAAAGCCCCATCTCTCAAAAGCTGATAAAAAAGGAACCTCAAACCATTGTTCTTGCCACACTTCATGAAAAGTAACAATTACTTTTTTTCGCATAAAAAGCCCAGTAAAAAAAGCTGGTAATGCTGCATTGTATGAAGTAGTATGTATTAGGTCTTTACCTTTTGCATATTTCAAAATCCAAATCCAACCAAAAAAAGTAAAAAGGTATCTATTCTTAACTGGAATCCGTCTAATTGAAACCCCATTTAACGTTTCTTTTTGTTGCAACCTTTTATTATGCAAAGTGGTAACCACAGTAACCTCATCGCCTTGAGCAGCAACCTCTTCGCACAAGGTTTTAAATAGCTTTTCTACTCCTCCAATGTAAGGATGGTAATGCTCAACAACGTAAAGAATTTTCATTCTTTTAATTTGTCTTCTAAATTTTTGACTCTTTTCTGGAGATTTTCATGGTCAAATTTTAGCAGACCATGCTCTTGGGTAAGATTTTTATTGTTTTCGGCTTGCTTTGAAATAATAATGGAAAACTGAATCAAAATCATAAAGATTGCCATCAGTAAAATAAGAAACAAGGCAGCTGGAGGATAAGCTACACCCATTAACCGGGAAATAAAATCTAAACCTTCTCTCCAAACTGAAAATACCAAAAACACGATAGAAAGTAACAACCAAAGCAAGGAATACTCCTCTTTTATTCTCTTTCTTCTAATAAGGTTAAGGATGAAAATAAGCAGAACTACACTGCCAAATATGGCAATGTATTGCATTTTAAAAATATTTACGTCTATACTATACGGCGCTTTTTCGCCCATCAGGCAGATTTTGGACGAATGTAGGTCATTATCATACCTAAAGAAACTTTAAGCATGTAAAATATTCCTCTTTTGTTTAATGATGATTTACCGCCTTTACGGGGATTCATTTTGGTAAACACTTCAGAAATTCTAAAGCCGTTTTTACCCAATAAAATAATTGCTTCGGGCTCAGGGTAATCTACAGGGTAAAATTTTGAAAGAAATTTAATGGTTTCTCTGTTGTAAGCTCTAAAACCTGAGGTACTGTCTTTAATGCGTTGTTGGATCATTAAAATTCCTAAAATTTCAAAAATTTTAATTCCCAACCTTCTTAATGATGAAGATCTATATCCTTTGTGCTTTTTATTAAACCTTGAACCTACAACAACATCTGCTTTGTCCAGCTTAATTAATTTTAAAAGCCTCGAAATTTCATTTACCTTGTGCTGACCATCGCCATCAACTTGCACAATGTATTTATAGCCATGAATATTTGCAAACTTAAAACCTGTTTGCACGCTGCCTCCTATACCCAAATTATGAGGTAATGAAATAACATGAGCTAAGTTAGTTTTCTTTGCTAATTTCCCTGTACCATCACTGGAAGCATCGTCAATTACCAAAATATCATAATTTCCTTCGGCTTTTATTTCTTTAATTAAGTGGGTAATATTCCAAGCCTCGTTAAAGGCAGGAATAATAATTAAAGTATCGCTTGTTCTTAAACCTTTGCCCTGCTCATCAGTATTAGATGGGTTAGAATTAAAAAAAACAATAGGCGAAAGTCCCTTCATCGAGTTTCGATTAAACTAATCGATAATAAATTATACAAGCGCAAACTTACAATATTTTTAAATCAATAAAATTTGCGCTTTTCTTTTTAATCAATTGTTCGGACAGGAGGAATAGAATCGGGTTTAAATGGCAGGATCCACAGGTGAAATGGAACCCTATTTTTAATACTCCCTTGATACATACGTTCGAGAATAACCTTGTTATTTATAGCATCCATATACTTTTTATCTTCTTTAAGATATGGATATCTTTTCAAGGCATATTTGGCATTTTCCTTTAACATTAAGTTGAAAAAATACCCATAAGCAGGATCTTTCTTATTTATATTTTGGTCTTTCCATTTTTGAGTAGCCTCCTCAACATTACCAGACAAGAACAATAACTCGAGTTTATTAAATTGAGCCCTTTCATAATTTGGTGATACTGCTAAAGCTTTATCATAATAAACTAATGCTTTATTTAAGTCGCCCTGATTTTTATACATAGCTCCCAAATTATTTAAGCTAAGCAAATGATAAGGATGTACCTCAATTGCATTTTCAAACTCTTGGGTGGCCTTATTTAGATTTTTTCCGACCACATAACTCATTCCTTTAAAAAAAGCAATTGGATTGGCTATTGGATCTAAATCATAATATTTTAAATCTTCAGCTTTAAATAATCTTTGTAATGCAGTACCATTTTGTGTTTGGTAAGCTCCCAAAACTTGTTTAGAGAACTGCTCACCTTTCATTCTTTGGGTGGCAAAGTATGAAAAGTACATCAATATTGCTGCAAAAAATAATAAACTCAATTTTGAAATATGAGTTTCAATTTGTTCCTTTTTTTCTTCGGTTAGAAAAATTGCCACAACACTGCTAAATACCATTAAATGTAAAACTCTTTCTGAGGGATAATCCATAAATGCAGCAAGCAAGAAAGCCCCTATCGAAAAAGTCAAATACCAAGTTTTTTGAGGTTTTATATTATGCCGGATTACGCTAAAAATTTGTTTTAAAACTCCTGCAAAAAACAAAGCCATAAAAACAAAACCAACAATACCGGCTTCGGCCAAAACCCATAAATAATCATTGTGCGGCCGAACATAGGAAACATTTCCAGCCTGCATTACTTCAGGGAAAGCGTCTAAACCATACTTGGCAATTTGAATTTTCCAGTTGCCTGCTCCTACCCCGAATATTGGGTTTTCGGTAACCATTTTAAAGGTTTGCTGAAATAAAGAAGTTCTAGTTTTAATTGTACCTGTGCTAACTAAAGCCCCAAAATTGTAAATATCAAGTTGTTGATATAAAACCAATGAAATAGCAATTACAAGAATTAAAATTGAAGGAATAACCCAATAAAGTACTTTAGTTGAAATGAAATTTTTTAGGTAATAAAATCCACAAAAAAGTAACTCTAAAACAAAAACTACATACGCTGTTCTTGAACCAGATAATATGATTGAAGCCGAAACGATCAGCAAGAAAAATACCCGAAAAATTTTCTGTTTTTTTGATGCTTCTAACAAACCAAAAAAGCCTAAAGGAAAAACCAAAACCATAAAGGAGCCCATAAGGTTAGGGTTGGCCATGGTTCCTTTTAAATCTCTTGATTCCTCTCCAATTTTATATAAATCTAATCCAACATATTGCATTAACCCTATAAGACCTATAATAAAACCTGTATAAATTAATATTGAAACAAAGTAATTTGTAGAAATTACTTTTTGCTTTAATAATTGATGAAGTAAAAAAATAAGATAAAGCCAAGTAATCCATTTAAAGGAAACAAACATGGCTTCAAAAGTATTTCCTGCATAAAATATAGAGGTAAGCTGTGTTATTCCAAACCCTATAAGACCAATCCAAAATATTTTTTGGCCTTTAAAATTAATACTAGGCTTAAGATTCCCAAAAGCACCGAAACTTAGAACACTAATTATGGCTGAAAAAACTAAGGCCGACGTCCATCTTGGCAACAGAACAGAATCTAATGTAGATTTTGAAAGTACCAAAGCAGTAATCAAAAAAAGAGCTCCAACGCTATATTTTAGTATTTGGGTTAGTAGGCCTTGTTTCATAGTACAATGGTAACAAAAGCTACGATAATGTAAATCTTAAACTAATACCAGCATTGGTATTTGAGTTTGGAAACGACCTAGACAATACAGGCTTATTGGCAACCCTATCGAAAAACAACCTAATATTTAGTTGCTTACTTACCTCATAATCTGCACTGATTTTTATGGTGAAAACCCATTGACCACCAGTTTCTTGGTATTGATTCTCTACAATTTTTCGAATAATTGTTCTATTATCTCTAACAGAAAAATCCGCTCGGGTTCTTAAATCGCTTTGTAATTTTTTTCCTGATGCCAATTGAAACGGTAACACTACATCTTTAAACCGATACCCTGCTCCAATAACATACTCGTTTCCTCTATCTTCGGTAATTTGGGTATTGGCCATATTTAAACTTACGGTTCGATTTCGGTTAAACTCAATTTTGGTTAACAAAGAGTTTTTCCAGGTCATGTCAAAATTTACCAATGGGCTAAAATTCTCACTAATTGAAACTGTATTGATTTGATATTCGGGGATATAATTTTGGTTTAAATCAAATGCTGCCGGAAAACCATCTCCATTGTCTTGAAACAATAAGTTAGAAGTAAAACCTCCCATTTGAAAGGTAGCTCTATAAGCATGATTCAAGTTTACTGATTCAAAATATTCTTTTAAGGCTGGTATTTTAGACAACCCATTGTAAGTAACCCTCCAGTTGAGTTTTGGTATTTTTATAAATGGTGAAGTGCCTGCTATGCCAATTGGTGTGCCTGAGTATGCTGCCATAAACGCGGGTATAAGCACATCTTGTTGTGTTTGGCCATATCCTTCTGCATAGCCAGCATCACTTGAATGTTGACCATTTGAACTTGCATTTTCCTCGGCCAAACGCTGAGAAATGATTTGTCTGTTTTCTAAAAACTTCTCAAAAACTAAAGATTTATTTACGTTACTTGGTATAAATGCTGTTCTCCATGCAGAAAATGTAGAGCTAAAATTTCCAGTTTGAATTGGGCTTTCTGAAACAAAACCTCCATTTGGGTTAAAACTTCCATCATTAAAAAACAAGGTATCGTTCCACCTAAAAAATTCTTGGTTGTTAAAAGCTTGGTTTTTGGAAGCGGTTAGGTTTATTCGCAAGTCTTTTATGGGTTCTAAAGAGGCCGTAATATTTAAATCTTCACTAAAGGTATTTGAAACATATGAGTTCAGGTTTTCTTGTTTTACAAGCCAATCTTTTTGAGCAGCCCAACCTTGAAATGTTGTATCTGTGCCTCCAAAATTAGATTGTTGTCCAAAAATAAAGCCTACGCCTGGTCCTTCAAATTGGTTATCCATACCCATGGCAAAAACCGATTTATTATAGCCAGGCAGTAAAGTTCCACGAGTTTCTGAATAGGTAATTGAAACGTTTTTTAACGCCATTAAAAACAATACAGAATGGTCTAAAACATTCAATTTGTCTCGTTTTACTTTCTCGCCTTCTTCAGCCTCTTTTGTATTTCTTGCGGCTCGTTGATTTTTACCACTTGAGCGCTGTGCCCTGCGTTGTTTTTGCACTACAGTTTTAAAGTATGGTACTTTGTTGTACAATGAGGTTAGGTTAAACCTTCCATTAATACTAACCTTAGAAGAGTTTTGGATGGTATTACCAAGTGTATCTGCTGCAAAAGGGGCACGTTGCCAATTGTAGGTTGAAGAATACCTAATATCTGAGTTTATCCAATCTAATGCAGGTACTTTATTAATTGGCATATTGTAAGTTAGGTTAGATGCATGCTGATAAGTTAAAGGTGTACCAAATTTTCTGATGTTTGTTAATACAGAATCTCTCCAAATTTCATAACCATCTTTATCAACCTCTTTGTTTACAATACCTTGCGGCTCATCAATTAAAGCTTGGTTATTAGCATTAAAATCGAATTTTAAGTTTCGAGATAAATCCCATTTGAAATTATAAATGCGAGACCAAGTAAAGTTTTTGTTGAAAAATGGAGGTAAATCAGCTAAAATTCCAGGGTTGTTATTTCTGATTTGCCTTTCGTTATAAGAACGGGTAAAATCTGTTCTAAAACCAACTTGTTGCGGCAGCAAAAAGAAGTTCATATCTCTAAAAAGTTTGTAATAATCTGACTTTCGTAGATATTTAATTTTGCTAAATGGCTTAATATTAGGAGATTGTGGAGCGTAATTGTAACTTAAACCTCCTCGGTATGTCTTCTTTAAATCTCTCTCAATATTAAAGGATGATTGCAACTCTTCTTGGTAAGAATAACTCACCGAAAAGTTAGAAATGTCTAAAGGAGTAGAAATTCCTTCGTTGGTTTTTCCTTTTCTAACATTGGTGAAATTTATACTTTTTCGGGTGGTAAGAGTTTGAGTAGATTCCCGTAATTGTTCTCGTTCCTCAGCCGTTTGTCTAGATTCAAGCGCTTCATCAAAGGTTACATCTTGCTCTATTGGCGAAAACTGGGGTGTAATTGAATTGCGTGAGTATCCAACATACATTGGGATATTTATTTTGGTTTTTTCGGGGAAAAACTTTCCTAACTCAATGTTGGCCGATGCATCAACTTGTTTTATGGTTTCCCTTTGTCTTTCGCTTACTTTTTTATCAATACTACCAAAGCCAGGTGTAGATATATTTCCAGAAACATTTACTGTAGCCAAATCTGCTAACCGAGAAGAAACTCTTCCTATGGCAGCCCAACCGGCGCTTTCATCAAAATCGGTTAACCTAAATTCATTTACCCAAATTTCACCACACTTACTTTGGCCATCATCTGTTAAGCTGCCTGGTTCTTGATGCGGATTTCGAACCCCAATCATTATCGATTTTATATCGCTTAAGTTCGGATTACCAACTACGTAAATATTTCCATTGCCATAAGGGGTGGCGTTTCTTTGCCGGTTTTGGAAAAGTCTATTGTCATTGGTGAGCAAGTCGTTTCGCTTTATTTTAGCTGCAGTAAGTTCACTTAAAGGCAAATCGATGTTGTTGTAGTACGGCCAAACTTGGTCTCTCTCTAGCTCTGCGTTGTATTGCCTTGGGGGAGTTACTGCTAAAGGTATTTCGTATTCGTAATAGTTTTCTTCAAAGTCGGCTCCCATTCTAATAAATAACCTTAAATCTCCGTCCATTATCGGAGCTTCTTGCTCTTTTGATTCAGCATGAACATACATTTGGATGTTGCCATAGTTTATCATGTCTAAATCTAAATTTCGGTAAGCAGCAATGGCTTCACCATCAGGTAAATTACAAAAATTTAACGCTAAAGATTGCTCGTTTACGCGAGTTAAGTTAGTGGTTCCTAATTGAAGTTCTCGATTAATATCTGGAGGCAAAACATAATTTACAGGAGATTTCTGACTATTTTCTTCAATGTTTACAGCACTAATGTTAAATTCTGTTGTTTGGTCGTTGGCAAAGCCTTCAGGTCTAGTATCTAATTTATCTAAAAATTTTCTCCACTCGCCTCTTATTAATTCTAATCGAGCAAACCTTAATACAACTGGTTGCGAAAATCCTGTAAGGAACATTCTCATAAACCGAACCGAGCGTAAATCTGTTATGTTTCCAACTCGTTGTCTTGCAGGGTCTCGCACAGGTATTTTTACTTGATACCATCTTATTGTTCTTAATTCTCCATTTTTTGTAGTAACCTGATCTTCAAGCATATCGGTTATATAATTGGTTCCAATATTACTCGGATTAAAATCTTGGGGAGTAAGTTTTACCTTGTATTGAAAATAAGATTCAAGGTTATCTAAGGTATTATCTTGGTTAATATCCTCAACATTTGGCAAAGTTGAAGTTGATGTAGGATACCCATCTGCATTTAGCACTTGGCTTTGCTCGTTAGTTGGAGAGTTTCCCTCGAGTCCATTGTATTTTTTGTACCGTTCTAAAACAGGCGTTTGATTTGCATCGTAATCGTCATCTCTAAAGAAGTTATAGTCATCAGCAGATGGATCTGCTTCTATGGTTTGGTAAATATTGGCAGGTAATTTTGATTGAAGATTTTGAAGAAAATCTCCAAAAAACAATTTTTCTTCTTGATTTCTAAGTCCATCTAGACCTACATCTTGAAACTCTCGGGTGGTTACATCATTATCAAAAGCTTGCACCAATTGTTGTCCATCAGGAACTCTCCCCCAAATGGTAAAATTTCCAAAACTGGTATCTGCAACCAAGTTTGCATCAATTGGCAACCCATTTTCAAAACTCTTTAAACCATCATTTAAAACATCTTCAGAAATATTTCCAAGATTAAAATACAGTTCTCCCCCTTCATGGTTATAATTTACTGAATTAGGATAATCTCCTTCATCAATTCCATTATCTGGGTGAAAAGGATCCATAATCCAAAACTGAATAAACTCTATGTTAGCGGCTTCAAAATCATTTTGGTCAATTCTTCTCATTATCCCACCCCAGTTTTCATCTGGATTTGCCAACTCTCCATTTGCCTGAATAGAATTTGCATCGTAATTATATGGGCCTCTTTCTTGGGGATAATAGGCTAAATCGAGCACGGGTATATTGTTTGGTTGACCAACTGGTAAATCTCTTTCAGGAAAAACCTCCATTTCCAAAACCTCTCTCATGTAATGGTTCGATTGAAGATCAGGATCATCTTGAATATGCTGAGGAGTTAAGGCATTGTTTCTAAAAAACAATGGATCAATAACATACCAGGCAAGCTTGGCGCGATTAAAACCATATTCTAATTGACCAATTCTTGTACCTGAAGGAAGTAAGTTTGGTTGCAATTGAGGTGTACTTGCCAAATGCCACATTTGTATTGTTCTAATATCAATTGCAGATTGACTTCCTTCAAAATCATCAATATAGCTGTTTCCGTTTTTACCAATTGCTTTTGAGTGGCCAGGTATTAATTGGGCAAACTCACCACTAAAAGTAAAGGTTGATTTTTGTTTGGTGTCGATAAAGGGAATTTTATCGATTAAACTAGTAACAAATTGAGATTCGGTTTTGTAATTAAAGTCTGCTCCCCACATTACATTGGCCATGGGCTCGTTACCTATGTTTACCTTTTGGGTTATTGGCCTTTCAGACAACCTCATGATGGTTCCTCCTACAGCTAAATCATCGTTGAATTTATAATCAAACCTAGAAGCAATTAAGTTTTTCTGTTGAATCGCAAACAGCTCATTACTTTCGAGTGAAACCGAAATTGGTGTTCCCGATTCTAAAATTCCTTGGTTGATAATTCTTACTCTACCAAGTGTATAATCAACAGTGTAATCGGTGTTTTCTGTTAATGTTCTTCCACCTGCTGAAACCACAACGGAGCCTTCGGGAACGTTTAAGGCATTCAACATTATTTCTGAACTGTTAGATGATTGATAAAGACCTTTTAAAAAAAACCGGTTTTTACCAGGGTAAAGAACCTTTGCATCGGCTTGAGTTCTAGTATAAAGTGAGTCAAAAGCATATTTATCTGCAATTTCTTGGTTGTCGAATTTTGCTCTTAAACTACTTCCAAATGGTTCTAGCAAGGGAAAATATATTCTACCATTATTTGGATTTATAGTGATTTGAGGGCTCGATATAAAATCAAAATAGCCATCTGCAAATGGCTTTTGGTTAACATCTAATTTATCTAAACCCAGAACCATGAGCAAGGGTTGGTTGTTTATGGCGCCATCTGGAATATAATTTATGTCCAATCCCGTTTCTTGGTCCATGTACCAAAGTTGTAACTCAAAACCCTCTTTTTGAACTTGGTAAGCGCCAATGTTGTAAACGTTTTTCATCATTAAATCCCACAAAGGAATTCGTGTATTTAATTGATTACTTTTTAGCATTTTTAAGATAAGTGGAGAAGTACCTTCTAATCCATCGGTTGAGAACTCACCCACCTGATAAACTTGGCCCCGATAAGTGTACTGGAATGCAACCGCTAAAACCTGGTTTGGTTGTAACTGTTGATTTAAAGAGATATAACCAAGCTGTGGCTGAACAACATATTCGTTTTCATTTAATTTTCTAGCAAGTTCAATTTTATTATAATCTAACCGCGGATCTAATCCTTCTTGGGCAGAAAGTAAATTGGTAGAATTGGCATAATTTCTAATACCAGGAAGGTTTGCAATTTTTGTATATAAATTGTTTGCTTCGTATGAGCCATCAATGGTTCTACCAGCTAAAATTTGTGGGTCGGCATCTGCCACATAATTTTTGTTGTAAATTCTTCTTCTACCATCTGGCCTATCTAAAAAGTTTCCTTCACCTAAATCTTGAAAGGCAATTAAGTTTCTTACATTATCGGCTACGTTTCGGGTATTGGTAACCCATACTTCTATTTTGGTAATGTTAACTCCAGTGTTTAATAATGGAGGACTTCCAACTGCTTCTTCATAAATATCTCTAAAATAGTGAGCTAAAAAGAAATGGCGATTGTCTTCATAATTATCTGCTTTTACCTCAAAATCTTTTATCTGAGCCCCTCCTCTTACTTGTATTTCAGATTTTTTTCCTCTTTGTTGAGAGAGAACAGTTGTAACATCAAGTTTACCAAACTTCATTTTAGTTTTTATACCAAAAAGTGTTTGACTTCCTGTAATCAAAGAGCTATTTAGTGGCATTGATACGTTACCAAGTTCAATGTCTTGCAAAATTTCATCTTCGTAACCTGTATAATCAAGTTTGATTTGGTTCTCGAAATCAAAAGTTGCTTGGGTGTTGTAATTGGTGGTTACCTTAAGTTTATCTCCAATATTTCCAATTAAATTAATTTGAATGTTTTGTTGAAAATCAAATGTGGTTACACTTCGTTGCTTTACAGGAATAGCAGGGTTTTCTGTTTTTGAAGTTCTTACACCAAACCTTAATTCAGCCGAACCAGATGGTCTAATATCCACAGTATTGCCACCGAAAATCCTATCAAAAGTTTTGCTTTCAATTTGAAGTTGGGGCCTAAACGGATTTTCTTGGTTAAACTCATTTTCGGTTTCTTTTTTCTCTGCCCAATAATCAACAACCGTTTTTTCTTTGGTATATTTTAGGTATTCGTCAAAATCCATGTAAGAAGGAGGACGAAAATCTGAGTTTCCAATTTTTTGATCGAATCGATATTGGCCTGTGGTAGGGTCGTATTGAACCTCACTTTTTATGTTTGATGGAGTGTTTAAGAAAAGACTGTTTTTCGAGCCTTGAGCGCCAAAAGGATTTCTGTTATCATCAAACTCAAAGGGCAATTCTACCTCTCCTGAGTCTGGCTCAGAGCCTGATGCTTGACCAAAAACTGGAGCACTAAAAAAAGCCCCAATAAAGGTAACGCAAATAGCAATGCATAGCCTTAAGCACTTAATATAATTGAAGCCTTTTATCAAAATAAAACTACCTTTCTACAACTGCTTTAACGCCAATTTTATTAATTGTTCTACACTCATTTCGGCACCTTCGGTTTCAATAATTTTAGAAATAGTTTTTCTTGATTTATTTCTATCGAAGCCTAAAGCAATTAAGGCAGATAACGCCTCACTTTGATTTGTATTGTTTAGAAAAGTTGATATTTGAGAAGTTTCATCAACCTTGTCAATTTTATCTTTTAAATCGGTAACAATTTTTTGAGCCATTTTAGGTCCAATTCCTTTGATTGATTTAAACGCCCCAACGTTTTCTAACAAAATAGCATTTTGAATATCAGACGGACTTAACGAGGATAAAACCATTCTGGCAGTTGAAGCACTAATGCCTGAAATTGTAATTAATAACCTAAAAAATGTTCTCTCAATGGCAGAAGTAAAACCATATAGCACATGGTTACTAGCGCCACTTCTAACATCTACTGAAACTGCATAATGAATAATTAGTTTACAGTTTTCGTCTTTAGGGAGTTGCTCAAAAGTAAACAACGATATGTTTACTAAATATCCAACGCCATTGCAATCTAGCACCACATGAGTAGGAGCCTTTTCAACCATTCTTCCGCTTAAAAATTCAATCATTTTTCTCTTGTTTGTGCATCAACCACGGCAATGGCAATCATATTAACAATTTCTCTTACAGAGCTGCCAAGTTGTAAAACATGTACAGGTTTTTTCATTCCTAATAATACTGGGCCAATAGAATCTGACGATCCCATTTCTTGAATTAATTTATAAGCAATATTACCAGCCGACAAATTTGGAAAAATTAGTGTATTTACCCCAGTTTTTGACAAAACTGTAAATGGAAAAATTTCTTGTAAAAGAGATTTATTCAGTGCAAAATTTGCTTGTAATTCACCATCAACAATTAGTTTAGGATGGTCTTGGTGTAATATATCTGCCGCTTTGGCAATTTTAGCAGCTTCTTCTCCCTGGCTAGAGCCAAAGTTTGAGTAAGAAAGCATTGCAATTCGAGGCTTTATTTTAAACCTTTCTACTGCCTGCGCTGTAAGCAGGGTAATTTCTACCAATTCTTCGGCAGTTGGATTATAGTTTATTGTAGTATCTGCAAGGAATAATGGTCCTTTTTTGGTAATAAGAACGTACATTCCTGCAATTTTATTTAATCCATCTTGCTTACCAATAATTTGTAAAGCAGGCCTTAAAGTATCAGGATAATTTCTTGTTAAACCAGAGACAAGTGCATCTGCTTCGCCTAATTTAACCATGGCAGAGCCAAAGTAATTTCGCTCACGCATCATTTTGGTAGCTTCAGATAATGTAACTCCTCGTCTTTGTCTTTTTTCGTAATAAAACTTACCAAATTTATTTCTTCTTGCCTCTTCGGCTTTGCTTCTAGGATCAAAAATTGGAATATCAGATAAATCTAGCTGATATTGTTCAATAAGAGCCTCAATAACTTTTTTCTTGCCTAGCAAAATTGGCTTTGCGATTCCCTCATCTTTTACAATTTGTGCAGCCTTTAAAGTTTTAAAATTATCTGCTTCAGCAAAAACAACTCTCTTGGGGTCTTTCTTGGCTCTTTGCATAATGCTCTTAACCATTTTATCATCCATACCTATTCTCTTGCTTAGCTCTTCTTTGTAAGCATTCCAATTGGTGATTTGAATTTTAGCCACGCCCGAATCCATAGCGGCTTTTGCCACTGCTGGAGCAACCGCAGTAATTAATCTAAAATCAAGTGGTTTTGGTATAAAATATTCTTTTCCGAAGGTTAAGTTTTTCTCGTTGTAGGCAAGGTTAACTTCTTCGGGAACGGTTTCTTTTGCTAAGGAGGCAATTGCTTTTACCGCTGCTAATTTCATTTCTTCGTTAATAGAAGTAGCTCTCACATCAAGTGCCCCTCTAAAAATAAATGGAAAACCTAATACATTGTTAACCTGATTTGGATGATCCGACCTACCTGTAGCTATTAAAGCATCAGGCCTAGCATCGGTTGCATCTTTGTATGAAATTTCAGGGTCAGGATTCGCTAAAGCAAAAATAATTGGGTGTGGGCCCATCTTTTTTACCATTTCTTTATTAACCAAACCACCCCTTGAGAGGCCTAAAAGCATATCTGCTCCCTCAAGAGCCTCACTCAAGGTATTTGCTTTTACTTCGTTAGCAAAAAGTAACTTAGATTCAGGTAGCTTCTCTCTTGAAGGCTTAATTACACCCTTACTATCTACCATAATTATGTTGGTTTGTCTAACGCCTAAAGACAAATACAGCTTTGCACAAGAAATTGCAGATGCTCCTGCCCCACTAATAACAATTTTTACATCCTCAATTTTTTTTCCGGAAATTTCAAGTGCATTTAACAACCCGGCACTAGAAATAATTGCTGTTCCATGCTGATCATCGTGCATAACAGGAATGTTTAATTCCTCTTTTAACCTTCTTTCGATTTCAAAGGCTTCTGGAGCTTTTATATCTTCAAGGTTTATACCTCCAAAAGTTGTAGCGATATTCTTTACAGTTTTAATAAACTCTTCGGTATCTGTTGTATCAACTTCAATATCAAATACATCTATATCTGCAAAAATTTTAAAAAGTAATGCCTTTCCTTCCATAACAGGTTTAGAGGCCTCTGCTCCAATATTTCCTAAACCAAGTACCGCTGTGCCATTTGAAATTACCGCTACTAAATTTCCTTTTGCAGTATATTTATATACATCCTCAGGATTTTCGGCAATTCTTAAACACGGCTCTGCAACACCCGGAGAATATGCCAATGACAAATCTCTTTGAGACGAATAAGGTTTTGATGGAATAACCTCAATTTTACCTGGTCTTCCTTGAGAGTGATAATCTAATGCTTCTTGTTTTCTTACTTTTACCATTAATATGGAGTTTGCGCCAAAATTAACACTTATTATAGGGTAAGCTTCTAAAATTTAGAATTGAAAGTGGAAAGATTAGTGATTTTTTCTGGAGCAGGAATGAGTGCTGAAAGCGGTTTAAAAACATTTAGAGACTCAGGAGGTCTTTGGGAAAATTACAATGTTTATGAAGTAGCCACCCCCGAAGCATGGAAGGCTAATTATAAAATGGTTTTGAAGTTTTATAATGAAAGAAGAAAACAAATACTGGAGACCAAACCAAATAAAGCTCATTATTCTTGTGTTGATTTAGAAGAAAAATACCAAGTAAATGTTATTACCCAAAACATTGATGATTTACATGAACGTGCAGGTTCAAAAAACGTTTTGCATTTGCATGGAGAAATAATTAAAAGCCAAAGCTCAATAGATTCTTCGTTAGTTTATCCAATTGAAGGATGGGAATTAAAACAAGGTGATTTATGCGAAAAAGGCTCTCAACTTAGGCCTCATGTTGTTTGGTTTGGTGAACCGGTGCCCAAAATGGATGATGCTATTTTATTAATGGTTAGAGCTGATATCATAATTATTATTGGAACTAGCCTTCAAGTTTACCCTGCTGCTGGCCTAATTAATTATGCAAAACCAAATGCAAAACTTTATTTTGTTGATCCTGGCAATATAGATTTATCAATAGAAAAAGATGTAACCCAAATAAAAGAAAAAGCCGGAGTTGGTTTACCCCGGCTTTCAAAAATGTTACTGAGCAAGTAAAAATTACTGCACAACTAGTTTTTCAGTATCAATAATTTTTCCATCAATTACCAAGTTACACAAGTAAATACCAGATTCAAACTCATTAACTGAAAAAAGTAAATTGTTAGACCCATTTGTAAGGTTTAAGCTTTTTACTTTTTTACCCACTAAATCATAAATCTCAAGATTCGCATTTACACCTGATGAAACGTCATATCTCATAAAGGCTAAATCTTTAGCAGGGTTAGGATAAATTGAATTCAGATTATTTTGTTTTTCAAGCTCCCAAACTGAAATTGGAGGTGGAACTGTTTTAAATACTAAGTTCAACTTTAGTGAATCTCCAGATCCTAATTCATCGAAAAAACTAAACTCTACTAATGTAATTCCTTCTTCTTGGTTTGGCTCAAGATAGGCAACAAATGAACTATCACTTTTTCCTGAACCTAAAAAAACTGGGTCTGTAGAAAGGCTCGTTGTAGGTGGAAAGCAATTAGGCCCCCAACAATAATAATTTACTGTATTTCCTGGCATATCAATGGTGTTTCTGTAAACATGCATAGACATACTTGCACTGCCTGTGTTCGTAATTATTAAATGTTCATCAATAATTCCTTCGGTATACTTTCCTATAATAGTATCAGGATAATTTGAAGAAGAAATATTTTGAGAAATTGATGTTAAGCTGAAAGAAGCAAAAATCATCAAAATAAGGTAACTTTTTTTCATAATAAATTTTAGTAAAACAAAGCTACAAAAATTGAGAATACACATTTTTTAACATTACCTTAAAAAATGCAAATTAATTGGATATATTAGCCCCCACTAATTATTTGATATGAAAAAACTATTACTAGCAGTATTTGCAGCAATTATTGGTCTAACTTCAATTGGCCAAACAACTATTTATTCTGAAGACTTTGATTGATGGTTGCTATTTTGGAAAAGAAAACAGTAAAAAATGTAAAAACAAATGGTGAGACCGAATTTATTTACGTTGTTAAGAAAATGCTTCCAGATGAAAATGGAGAATTATTAAATGGTGGTTTACAAGCAGGAAACACCAAAACTTTTACCAAAGATTTTACTTTTCAAGGAGATTATAGATTACCTTCTGATGGAAGTGCAGCTCAAAGGATAAATCATGCTACAGAGCACTCAATAGAGGATTTCAACAATTTAACAGTTATTGCATGGGTTCAAGACTTAACTACAAAAGAAGTATTTCAATCTATGGAAGCTACTAATGTAACATCAGTAAAAAATGAAATCTCTAATTCAAATTCTTTAAGTGTATATCCAAACCCTCTTAATAACGAAGGTTTAATTGAATTAAACATTGAAAAAGCTGCTAATACAAATATTTCTATCATTGATTTAACAGGAAAAGTTGTTTTTCAAGAAGAATTAGGCACTTTGTCAGTTGGAAAACATCTTTTTGATATTAATGGTAAGAATTTTGACTATGGAGTTTACTTAATCAATGTTATGGTTGATGGAGAATTAATTTCTAAGAAAATTACCATTACAGAATAAATCAATAATTCATGAAAGTCTTAATTTTTAGTTTATTTATTGCGTTTTCATTTCCAATATTTGCACAAGATGGAGGAAGAGAAATTCCATCTGTTGATGTTAAAGACCTATTTGGAAATAACTTTAACACGGGGGATATTGATAACGAAGGAAAGCCAATAATAATAAGCTTTTGGGCAACTTGGTGTAGCCCCTGCAAACGTGAACTTAATAATATTGCCGAAGAGTATGTTGATTGGCAAGAAGAAACAGGAGTTAAAATTATAGCTGTTTCAATTGATGATGCAAGAAATATGCAAAAGGTTAAGCCTTATGTTGACGGGCAAGCTTGGGACTATCAAGTTTTGTTAGACCCAAATGGAGATTTTAAAAGGTTGATGAACGTTAATAATGTTCCTCACACCTTTTTAGTTGATGGCAACAATCAAATTGTTTGGCAGCATAATTCATACTCAGAAGGAGATGAATATGAACTTTACGATTTGGTAAAGAAGTTATCATCAGGTGAAAAAATAGACTCACATTGAAATTAACCAAAATCTAACAAATTGAAAATAAAAAAATTACTATTGGCTGCATTTTTATGCAGCCAATTTTTGTTTTTAAAAGCCCAAGAAAACAATAAATTACCAGGAGAAATTCATGGCAATTTTGAAATGACAACCCAATTTTACTCTGTAGATACTATTATTGGCGCACCTATTGTTCCTGAAAAGGTCTTAATGAATGGTTTTTTAAACCTTATTTATACTAAAGATAAATTTACAGCTGGCTTAAGATATGAAGCCTACCAAAATGTACTGCAAGGTTTTGATCCAGGTTATGCCGGAAGTGGAATTCCGTTTAGATACGGTACCTACTCAGGAGATTTATTAGAAATAACAGCAGGTAATTTTTACGAACAGTTTGGCAGTGGGCTTATTTTTAGAAGCTACGAAGAAAGAGGTTTAGGGGTAGATAATGCCATGGAAGGAATGAGGGTTAAGGCCAAGGTTAGACCCGGAATTTACTTAAAGGGAATGATAGGGAGACAGCGGCTATTCTTTGCTCAAAGTAATGGAATTGTGAGAGGTATAGATGGCGAATTTAACCTTAATGAAGCTTTTGAAGGCTTGGCTGAAAAGAAAACTAAAGTAATTTTAGGCTCTAGCTTTGTTAGCAAATATCAAGCAGACGATAACGTAACTTATAATTTACCAGAAAATGTGGCCGCTGCAGGTGGAAGGTTAAATCTAATAAGAGGAAATTTTTCAATTTTTTCTGAATATGTTTATAAAGCTAACGACCCTTCTGCTGATAATAATTTCATCTATAAACCTGGACAAGCATTTTTTATTTCCACCTCATACTCAACTAGAGGTTTTGGGTTAAACCTCTCTGCAAAGCACATTGATAATATGAGCTTTAGGTCTGATAGAAATGAAAACATTAATAATTTACTAATAAGTTATCTACCTGCATTAACCAAACAGCATACCTACAATTTGGCTGCAACTCTTTATCCATATGCAACTCAACCTACAGGAGAAGTTGGGTTTCAGGCAGATTTAACTTATAAGCTTAAAAAAGGAACATGGTATGGAGGTAAATATGGAACTTCGGTATTGGTAAATTATGCAGCCGCGAATGGATTAGATACTACTTCCATAGATGATTTAAATACAACTAGACAAGCCTATAAAACTAATATCCTTTCTACTGGAGATATAGTATTTTTTAGAGACTTTAATATCGAGGTTACTCGGAAACTTAGCAAAGAGTTTAAATTAAAAGCATCATATTTTAATTTTATTTTTAATAACGATGTGATGAAATTAGCAGGAAAACCTGGAACATTTTATGTTGATATAGCTGTTATCGACCTTCTTTATAAGTTTAACAAAACACATTCTTTAAGAACTGAATTTCAAAACATGTGGACAAAACAAGACCAAGGCAATTGGGCAACTTTTGTTGCAGAATATTCTCTTGCACCACATTGGTTTTTTAGCTTTATGGATCAATACAATTATGGTAATCCTGTAGAATCAAAAAGACTTCATTACCCAATTTTTTCATCAGGATATAATACAGGTGGAACTAGAATTATGGCAAGTTATGGAAGGCAAAGAGCAGGTATCTTTTGCGTTGGTGGAGTTTGTAGAACCGTTCCAGCATCCAACGGGGTTACTCTTTCAATAACAAGTTCATTTTAATATATTTACATAAAATAAAATTTATGAAGACTAAAATATTTTTGCTTACTGCATTCATAGGAGGTTTATTTTTTATTAGTTGTGATAAAATAGACCAACCCTATCCTCAGGTTAATGTTGTAGATACCTCAAATACTAATGTAAATTTTAATGATACAGTTTTAGTATCTAATAACAATGTTAAACGAATATTACTAGAAGATTACACCGGTCACGAATGTGGTAATTGTCCACAAGCGGCAGAACTCGCAGAGCAATTATATACTTCTTACCCAAACCATATTTCTTTATTAGCTGTTCACGCAGGACACTTTGCTGAGCCTGATGCTTTCAACCCACTATTTGCCCTAGATCTTACCACAGAAGATGGAGATTTATACGATAACGAATTTGGAAACTCAGCAAAAGGAAACCCCAATGGAATGATAAATAGAACTCAATATGCTGTTGGGAATTATGTTGTAAAACCGGCACAATGGACAACAATAATAGATTCTTTGGCTGGAAGCTCATCAAACTCCCCTTCTATTAGTTTTGATCTAACAAGTATTTATAATACAGAATCAAGAGTTATTAGATTATTATCGACTCTCACAATCAATAAAGACTTACCTACCAATTACAACTTAATTTCATTCTTTTATGAAAGTGGAATTTTAGGAAACCATAAAAAATATGATGGGGGACAAACTCTAATTTTAGAAAATTATGAATTCAATCATGTTTTAAGAAAAGCAATACCTACTTCTTGGGGAAAAGACCTTATTACAGGCGGGGCCTCTATAAATGAAGTAATTGAGGATGAAATTGCATTTACAATTCCTGAAACATGGTCAGATGATAATGTTGGGGTAATTTTATGTTTGTTTGAACGAACCACCAAAGAAGTACTTCAAACTGTTGAAGTAAAACATATCAAAAAACCTTGAAAAGGTTAAGCTTAATTATTATTTTTCTTTCTTTTTCCGGTGTTCTCAAAGCCCAAAACTCCTTCAATTCTGAGTTAGTTGTAGGTGGGTTAACTTCACAAATTGATGGAGATAATTATGGCGGCTTTAACAAATTTGGATACCACGCAGGCTTTTACACTACAAGAAAATTTAAGCAATCTGATTTAGAGTGGCAATTAGGTATTCAATGGGCTGCAAAAGGCTCTTTTAAACCTAGTGAACCAGACAAAGGAATTTATAATACCTATAAAATTAAACTTAACTACGCTCAGGTTCCTTTTGGGGTAAGAAAGGAGTTTAAAAAAATATGGTTAGATGGCGGGCTCACGGCAGGCTATTTAGTCTCATCACAAGAAGAAGATCAAAACGGAATAGTTTCACCTAACACCTTAGATTATACCAAAATTGAATTGGCATATTATGCAGGAATTAAATATTGGATAAATGATAAAGTGGCATTCTCTATTTGGCAATCAAGATCAATATTACCTATGGCTGATGCTCTCGAAATAACAACTTTCGGATTGTTTGGTGGCTCATTCAACAATGTTATTTATTTCAACCTTCATTACCGATTTCTTAAAAATAGTTAAACCTATTTTTTATCCACAATAAAAGGTTTTTGCATACGATTTAATAGAATAAATTGTATTTTACAAGAGTAAAAAACACAAAACCAATTTACCATGTTTGAGATGTACAAAAAAGTGCTTCGTGGAGTGAGTTTTGATACTGGTTTGTTTAAAAAAGAACTTTTAAAAGCAAAGCGGTGGTTAAAAAAAGATGAGGCCCTCTTGTTAAAAGCGTGGGCCCTTGCTACCTTTACCGGAGCGCACAAAGACTTAATAATTGAGGTCTTTGAAAAACTAAATTAATTCAAACATTACCCCGAGTTTTCCTCGGGGTTTACTTTTTTATTTAAATCAATATTTCTTTTCAATCCTGAAAACTTTGTTCTTTTAACTGCCGAACCAGAAAAAGTTAAATTGAAAATTTCTTCAGTTATATTTTCCCAATCGTATTTAGAATAATTTAAAATATTTGGTTTAGGCTTAAAGTCAATTTCAAAATTAGGTTTAGAATTTTTGTTCCATGGGCAAACATCTTGGCAAATATCACAACCAAAAATCCAATCTTCCATTTTAGATTTAAACTCGGTTGCAATATTTTCCTTTAACTCAATAGTTAGATAAGAAATACATTTTGTTGCATCAATTTTATATGGGTCTGTTAAGGCATCTGTTGGACAAGCATCGATACATTTTGTGCAAGTACCGCAATAATCTTTTATTGGGCCGTCGCATTCAAACTCTACATCGGTAATAATCTCACCAATAAAAAAGAAAGAGCCCAAGTTTCTATTAATTAGATTAGTGTGTTTACCTATCCAACCCAAACCAGATCTTTTAGCCCAAGCCTTATCCATTACAGGTGCTGAATCAACAAAAGCTCTTGCGTTAACATCACCAACTTCGCTCTGAAGCCATTTTACCAATTCGATTAACTTCTTTTTTAAAACCTTATGATAATCCCTTCCATAGGCGTATTTTGAAATCTTGTAAGTGTTTTGTGTTTGTAAAGCTTCAGGATAATAGTTTAATCCGAAGCTAACTACAGATTTAGCGCCCTGAAATAATTTTGTTGGATCAATTCTTTTGTCAAAGTTATTTTCGAGCCATTGCATGCTTCCATGCCTTTTCTCTGAAAGAAATTTCTCTAAATCTAAAGCTTCACTAGTTAATTCCTCAGCTTTTGAAATACCAATAAAATCAAAGCCTATTTCTTTGGCCTTGCTTTTAAATTTAGAAGTCAATTCAAATTTTAGCATTAGCTAAAATAAATTTCCTTGTTTAAAGTTAGGAGTAATACCAAGATGATTGTAAGCTTTTTCGGTTGCAGTTCTTCCTCTAGGGGTTCTGCTCAAAAAACCTTCTTGAATTAAAAATGGTTCATATACTTCTTCGATGGTTCCTGCGTCTTCACCAACAGCAGTAGAAATTGTAGTTAAACCCACCGGACCGCCGCTAAATTTATGAATAATGGCAGAAAGAATTTTGTTATCCATTTCGTCCAACCCAAATCTATCGACATTTAAGGCATTTAAAGCATATTGAGCAATGTCCAAATTTATATTTCCATCACCTTTTATCTGAGCAAAATCTCTAACTCTTCTTAATAAAGCGTTGGCAATTCTAGGAGTACCTCTGCTTCGAAAAGCAATTTCATGGGCAGCCTTTTGCTCAATTCCTATCTTTAATATACTTGAGGATCGAACAACAATTTTCTCAAGTAATTTAGCATCATAATATGATAAACGGGAATTAATTCCAAACCTGGCCCTTAGCGGAGAAGTTAACAAACCCGACCTTGTTGTAGCTCCAATTAACGTGAAAGGATTCAATTCAATTTGAACACTTCTAGCGTTTGGCCCTGTATCGATCATGATATCAATTTTGAAGTCTTCCATTGCAGAATACAAAAATTCTTCAACAATAGGGCTTAAACGATGAATTTCATCAATAAAAAGAACATCATTCGTCTCAAGGTTAGTGAGTAAACCTGCCAAATCACCTGGTTTATCTAAAACAGGTCCACTTGTTATTTTAATATTTACATTGAGTTCTGCTGATATTATATTGGCCAAAGTTGTTTTACCCAACCCAGGAGGCCCATGCAATAAAACATGGTCTAAAGCTTCTTCTCTTTGAAGTGCAGCTTGAACGAAAATTTTTAAATTCTCAACAACATTTTCCTGCCCGGTAAAATCATCAAAAAGACTTGGCCTTAGAACCTTTTCAATGTCTTTATCAGTTTGAGAGAGATGATTATAATCTGTATTAAGATTTTCGTTCATTGAATCAAAGGTAACATCTAAAGAAAAAATATCGATTGGTAAGGATAGAAAAAATTAGTGCAAAAAAAAATCCCCAAATTAATGGGGATTTAAATCTTTTAATGGCCACTTTCTCCATCAATTTCTCCCTCTTCAAGAGGAACAGTTTGAGGAACAAAATCTTGGTCTTTTCCTGGCTTAGAATAATCATAAGCCCATCTATGTACAGTTGGAAGCTCACCAGGCCAGTTGCCGTGAATATGTTCTATTGGAGTAGTCCACTCTAATGTATTTGAACCCCATGGATTTTGAGGAGATTTTTGACCTCTAAATGCACTATAAATAAAATTATAGGCAAATATTACCTGGGCAATTCCTCCAATAATAGCCGCTATAGTAATGAATACGCTTAAGTCAGCAAAATCTGCAAACATTGGATATTCAGTATAGCTATAATATCTTCTTGGAACGCCTGCTAAACCTTGAAAATGCTGTGGGAAAAACACCCCATAAGCCGAAAGGAAAGTCAACCAAAAGTGGATATACCCTAATCGTTTATTTAATAAAGTTCCGAATAATTTAGGAAACCAATGATAAACACCTGCAAACATGGCTAATACAGCAGACAATCCCATTACAATATGGAAATGCGCTACAACGAAGTAAGTATCATGTAAGTTGATATCTAAAGCAGCATCAGCCAAAATAATTCCTGTTAATCCTCCTGTAATAAATGTAGAAACCATTGCAATAGCAAACATCATAGCTGGAGTAAATCTGATATTACCTTTCCATAATGTGGTGATATAGTTAAAAGCTTTAACTGCTGATGGTATAGCGATTAGTAAAGTAGTGAAAGTAAATACTGCTCCTACAAAAGGATTCATTCCAGTAATAAACATATGGTGGCCCCAAACAATAAATGATAAAAATCCAATTGCCAATATAGAACCTACCATTGCTCTGTAACCAAAAATTGGTTTTCTAGAGTTGGTGGCAATTACTTCTGAGGTAATTCCTAAAGCCGGTAGCAAAATAATATATACTTCAGGGTGACCTAAAAACCAAAATAAATGTTGAAATAACAATGGTGACCCACCTGTGGCATCTAATGCTTCACCTGCTATGTATATGTCTGACAGGTAAAAACTAGTTCCAAATGTTCTATCGAATATTAACAACAAAGCTGCTGCAAATAATACCGGAAATGAAAGTACACCAAGAATTGCAGTAACAAATAATGCCCAAATAGAAAGAGGCAATCTTGTCATTTTCATTCCTTTTGTTCTAAGGTTAATTATGGTAACAATATAATTTAAGCCTCCAAGTAAAGAAGAAACAATAAATAAAGACATTGATACTAACCAAAGAGTCATTCCTAAACCAGAACCTGGAACGGCTTGTGGCAAGGCACTTAGTGGAGGGTAAACTGTCCACCCAGCTGCTGCAGGACCAGATTCTACATATAGTGAAAATAACATTATTGCAGAAGAAACAAAGAAGAACCAATATGATAACATATTAAGTAAGCCTGATGCCATATCTCTAGCTCCAATTTGTAATGGAATTAACAAGTTTGCAAAAGTTCCACTTAGACCTGCTGTTAATAAAAAGAAAACCATAATAGTACCATGGATGGTAACTAAGGCCAAATACATATTAGGATCTAGAACGCCCTCCGGTGCCCATTTATCACCTAAAAAGAAATTCAAAACAGCAAAGCCTTCTCCTGGCCACGCTAATTGAACCCTAAACAATAATGACATAATCATACCTACAAAGGCCATGAATGTGCCAGTTATTAAAAACTGTTTTCCAATCATTTTATGGTCTTGACTAAAAAGGTATTTAGTCAAGAATGGCTCATCATGATGGTGATGTTCTTCGTGTTGTGTGGTTAGGATTTCTTTCTCTGTAACTTGAGCTTCCATACTATATTTTATTTCTTAGATGCTAAAACTTCTTGTTTTTTATTTAATTCTTCTTCAAGTAACCTTTCTAAACCTTCTGCATAAAAAACAGGTTGTTGGTCTAGCCAAGCTTCATACTTTTCACGAGACTCTACAACAATTTTCATTTGCATATTGTAATGAGCAGCTCCGCATATTTTATTACAATATAACAAATAATCGAACTCAGGGTTTTTGGTAATTAACCTCATTTCTTCAGTTGTTTTATTTGGAGTGAAATAAAATGATGTTACCATACCTGGAACAGCATTCATTTGAGCTCTAAAGTGAGGCATATAAGCAGAGTGTATTACATCTTGAGCTCTAATCTGAAATTTGATTGGCTCATCAACTGGTAAATGGAATTCTACTTTTACTGGTTTGTCATCAAAACCTGAGATATAACCAGCTCCTCTATTATCTGCTTCTTTTTGAAATGCAATAAGTTTATTAATATGGTTTTCGACTCTCCAGATTTCTTCTTGCGTGTCTTCAGCAATTTTTCCATCTGGAACAGCATCTAATAACTTAGCATCAAGCTCTGCTTTTTTCTCGTTAAGTTCTGCTAATTTTTCTTCTAGAGAATTATCTGTAATTAAACCCATTGGGTTTGTTCCTGAAATTAATCTGTAATTAGCTTCGCCTAATTTTCCATCCTCACCAGGAAACCTTGCTGTCCAGTCAAATTGTTTTGCATAAAGTTCAACAGTAAGAGCATTCTCAGGTTCAGACCTAGTAATTTCATTCCAAGTAGATATACCATAAATAATTATTACGGCTAATACTATGGCTGGAAATGTTGTCCAAACTAATTCTAATTTATTGTTATGAGTTATAAAGTCTGCTTTTCCGCCAACTCTTCTTTGATATTTAAATGCAAAATAAAATAACAATATATGAGTAATGATAAAAGCTAAGATTATGATTAAAAAGTTAAACCCCAAAAGGGTATCAATTTTTTCACCATGAACTGAAGCTGCTTCAGGGAGCATAAATTGACCATACTTTACATATGTCCAAATACAAAATGCAAAAAACACAAATAAATAACCAAACATTAAAGTTGCTTGATTTCTATTTTCCTTATCTGTTACAATATGGTCATCTCCACCCTTTAGGCTTTTTGTAACCTCAAACACTTTTATTAATTGTGCAAAGGTGATAATCCCTAATACAACAACAATTGAAACTAATAATCCCATCATTTCTTTTAGCTCTTATTAATGAATTTCGTGATGTAAACTTTCTTCTAAATATGGGTGATTTTTCACCAAAAGTGGCCTAGAAGCTAGAGATCTTAGAACAAAGTTTAGAAATAATCCTAAAAACCCTAAGGCCAATCCAATTTCAAAAAATCCTATATATCCATGTTCTTTCATTGTACCAGGAGTAACTAACATGTATGTATCAACCCAATGTCCCATAAATATGATAATTCCAAACACTACAACAATCTTTTTGTTCCTCTTGTTGTCTCTATCCATTAAAAATAACATTGGAAGAACAAAATTTATTATCATCATTCCCCAATAAATATATGGATACTCAGAAATACGGGCAATAAAGTAAGTTGTTTCTTCAGGAATGTTAGAGTACCAGATCAACATAAATTGAGAGAAAAACAAATATGTCCATAGGAAACTAATAGCGAAAATCCATTTTCCAATATCTTGTAAGTGACTCTTATTAATTTCAGGTAACTTACCAATAGACTGCAAGTAGATAACAAACATTGCTATCATAACCATTCCTGAAATCCACATTCCAGAAAATACATACCATCCAAATAATGTACTAAACCAGTGTGTATCAATAGACATAATCCAATCCCAAGAAGCAGTAGATGAAGAATATCCAAAAAACACTAAAAATATTGCAGCATCTCTAACATTTTTAAAGTGTAAGCTTGTATCTGAAGGATCTAAAGCATCAGCTTCTAATGATCTTTTTCTAAACCTCATAGTAAAAAAAGTCCACACGCCAAGGTATAAAAGGGTTCTTGCCCAGAAAAAAGGTTGGTTTAAATACCCTTGCTTACCAGCGATAATTTCATCGTAATGAGGTGATGCAGGATCATATAAATCTGGATCCATCCAATGGTATAAATGATGTAAATGGAATGTGCCTGCTAGAAAAATAATGATTAATAAAACTCCACCTACAGGAACAAAAGAACTAATTGCTTCCATAATCCTTTTTAGAGTAGTAGCCCAAGCAGCCTCAGCAGCGTATTGTATGGCTAGAAAAAAGGTACCAATTAGTGCTATCGCAAAAAAGAAAAATGTATTAATTAGTAAGTTTGACCATAACCTGGCATTTGCTAAATGATGGGCCTCTTCTCCTTCGGCACCAAATAAATTAACTATTCCAAATATTAGGGCTAGTAATCCTATTCCCATTAAAATATAGGTTAGGCGTTGCAATTTTGGGGTAAATTCAAACTGATCTTGCATACCTTTTAGTTTTGATTTTGGTTCATTGCTACATCTTCAGTAGCAGTATTTTCAATATTTTCTGATTCCAATTTAGGTTCAGCACCTCTGTACATGGTATCAAACCTTTCAGGGTCTTGTAAACTTTGCACATAATAAACAAGTCTCCATCTATCTTCTTTGCTAATTTGAGAAGCATGAGAACCCATCAAGTTCTTTCCATACATTAAAGTATGAAATATTTTACCTGTAGGTAAATCTTTTAGTGGACCTGTGTAGCTTGGTGGCGGTGGGTAGTCGCTATTAGTAGGAACTGATCCGTCACCTTGACCTGTTTTGCCATGGCAATGAACACAGAAGTTACCGTATAACCTTTTCCCTTCTTTAAGGTCTTCTTCGGTAAAAGGAATTGGGTTTTTTAAGTTATTTCCGGCCATTTCGTAACCCTCATTTGTATTTGGATAAGGATACAAGTTATGTCCTCTAGGTATAGAATTAGATACAGGATCTAATGCAGATTTACCATCGGCTGTTAAAATAGTTTCTGAATAAGCTTCTACTGCTCTTGATCTATACATATCTGGCATATACTCAATGCCGGGACTTTGTTCGTTGCATGAAGTAAAAAACAACAAACTTGCTCCAAGTGTGAATATGCTATGTTTTAATTTCTTGTTCATTGCTTTCAATATTATTTTTCGAAAGTTTCAACTGTTCCTGAATCTTTAAGTAATGAGAAAATTTCGTCGCTTGAAAACTTTTTGTTTTCTGATGGAGTAATCTCAATAGCAAAATGATCATCTGTAGTTCTAGGGTGAGGATTTTTAGCTTCTACACCCGGAAAAGTCCAGTTTCTAACCATGTAAGTAATTGCCATTCCGTGAGCAGCACAAAGTACAGTAAACTCAAATGTAATAGGAATAAATGCAGGTAAGTTTTGATAAAAATCAAAACTCGGTTTACCTCCAATATTCATAGGCCAATCCATAATCATGAAATACCACATACCTAATAAGGCAAGGGCTAAACCTGTTAAACCATACATAAAGGCAGTAATGGCAATTCTTGTCCATTTCATGCCAATAATATTTTCAATTCCATGCACCGGAAAAGGTGAATAAACATCACTGATTTTGATTCCTTTATCAACAAGAGCTTGAGCTCCTTGTTTCAAGATATCATCATCATTGTAAAGACCGTATATTTTTAGACCTTCTGCCATTATCAATGATTTTGTTTTGATTTATAATTATTTCCTGAAGATTTCAAGATTGATTTCAATTCGTTTAGAGCTAAAACCGGGAAAGTTCTTGAATATAATAAAAATAAGGTAAAGAATATTCCAATTGTTCCGATAAAGATTCCAATATCTACGAAAGTTGGGTGGAACATACTCCAGTTTGATGGAATAAAATCTCTATGAAGAGAAGTAACAATAATCACAAACCTTTCGAACCACATTCCAATATTTACGAAAATTGAAATAATGAAAGAGGCCATTAAACTAGTTCTTATTTTTTTAAACCAGAAAATTTGCGGAGTAATTACATTACACGTCATCATAGACCAATATGCCCACCAATAAGGGCCTGTTGCTCTATTTAAAAATGCATATTGTTCGTATTCAACACCAGAATACCAAGCTATAAATAACTCCGTTAAATAAGCTACACCAACCATAGAACCAGTAATAATGATTACGATGTTCATATACTCAATATGCTTTGGTGTAATATAAGCTTCTAGACTTACCACTTTTCTTACCATTAAAAGTAAAGTTTGTACCATGGCAAATCCTGAGAAAATCGCACCTGCTACAAAGTAAGGAGGGAAAATTGTTGTATGCCAACCGGGTATAACCGATGTTGCAAAGTCCATAGATACAATAGAGTGTACTGAGAATACTAAAGGGGTAGCTAAACCTGCTAATACTAAAGAAACTTCTTCAAATCTTATCCAAGCTTTAGCATTTCCAGACCAACCGAAAGCAAGTGTACTGTATATTTTTTTAGGTATAGCTCTCTGTGCTCTATCTCTAATAGTTGCAAAATCAGGTATTAAACCTATGTACCAAAAAACTAACGAAACAGAAAAGTAAGTTGAGATAGCAAAAACGTCCCATAATAAAGGTGAGTTAAAATTCACCCATAAAGATCCAAATGTGTTTGGCAATGGAAACACCCAATATGCCATCCAAATTCTTCCCATGTGAATACCTGGGAATAAGGCTGCCATTATTACAGCAAAAATTGTCATCGCTTCAGCTGACCTGTTAATTGCCATTCTCCATTTTTGACGGAATAGAAGCAATACAGCAGAAATTAAAGTCCCTGCATGGCCAATACCAACCCACCAAACAAAGTTTGTGATATCCCAAGCCCAACCAACAGTAGTGTTTAGCCCCCAAACCCCAATACCTCTACCAATGGTATAGGTAATGCAGCCTAGGCCCCAAAGTGCAGCTATTGCTGAAATGGCAAAAGCAATATACCATAATCTGTTTGCTTTACCTTCAACAGGGGCACAAACATCTTCTGTAATTTGATGATAGGTTTTACTATCTAAAATTAACGGTGTTCTAATCGCAGATTCCTTATGCATTCTTTATTTTTTAAGCAGAATGTTCTTCTACAGGTTTTTCAATATTTTTCTCATAACTCGGAGCAGGGACATTTCTAACCTTTGTTTGGTAATAAATATTTGGTTTTACTCCTAATTCTTCCAACATATTATAAGATCTATCATCTTGGGCTAATGACCAGATAGCATGCTTCTTGTCATTAATATCACCGAAAACAATAGCATTATCATTACATGCAGATGAACAAGCGGTTTTAATAGCACCATTTTGAACTGGTTCTCCTTTTTTCTTAGCATCAAGTTTACCTGCTTGTATTCTTTGAACACACATGCTGCATTTTTCCATAACCCCTCTTGACCTTACTGTAACATCAGGATTAAGAACCATTCTCATCAATTCATCTTGTGCAGGATTAACATCAACAAATTTTTCATCTGCTACATAATTAAACCAGTTGAATCTTCTTACTTTAAAAGGACAGTTATTTGCGCAGTAACGAGTTCCCACACATCTGTTGTAAGTCATTTGGTTTAAACCCTCATTACTATGAGTAGTAGCGGCTACCGGACAAACAGTTTCGCACGGAGCGTGATTACAATGCTGACACATTATTGGCTGGTAAACAACCTCAGGATAAGCAGATGGGTTTTCCATTGCTGCGTAATTCCTGTCACCATCATTTTTCTTTGGATCAGCATCACTAGAATAATATCTATCAATTCTCATCCAAGACATTGTTCTAGTTCTTCTTACTTCATCTTTTCCAACAACTGGAACATTGTTTTCTGCATGACAAGCAGTAACACAAGCTCCACAACCAGTACAAGCATTTAAATCAATACTCATACCCCATCTATGACCTTGAGCAATTGGATGCTCATTCCATAAATTAAGCTCTTCAACTTTTTTCTTTCTTCCAAAGGCATCAACTAAAAGTGCAGTTGCATTCCATTCTTCCTTTGATTCCTTTTTATAGGTTTCTAATGACGTTTCATTTACAATCTTTCTACCCATCATTGTATGGTGGGTTTGTGTAGAAGCAATGGGGTATTTTTCTCCAGTTTTTTCTATTGATACACCTGAAAGGTTTCTAGATACATTCCCGTTTGAAAGTGTAGACATTGGAAATACATTTTTTCCAATTAAATCTGCACCAGCTTTTCCTTTTCCGTAACCAACTGCTATACCAATTGTACCTATTTTTTGACCTGGAGAAGCTACGACAGGAAGAATTACCTCTTGACCTGAAACAGAAACTTTGGCTAAATCTGCTGGAGTTTCTTGAGCAGTTTTTATTTCGTACTCTGAACCCATATCAACAGGATTCATTGTAATATAATTATCCCAAACAACTTTTGTTACAGGATCCGGCAATTCTTGAAGCCAAGGATTTTCGCCATTTGAACCATCACCAATTGAGTTTGAAGCATATAATACTAACTCTAATCCTTCAGATGAGTTTCCAAGTTTTTGAGCTGCTGCTGAAGCATTATTGGTGAAAGCTGTTTCTTCGGTTGCGGATGATTTTACCTCAAAAACTCCATCGTGAACTGTATGATTCCAAAAGCTATCGAAGAACATCTTTCCTTCTGCCATTGGGAGCATATTAGCTTCCCAGTTTTTCCTCATGAAATCGTAGTAATCACTTGATTGACCCGCCCAATTTAATAAACTTGACTGCATTTGACGAGTACTGTATAATGCTTTGATAGTAGGCTGCTGAATACTGTAATAATTTCCCTTTGGGTTTAAATCATTCCAAGATTCAAGGAAGTTATGGTCGGGAGCAACATAGTTGCATTTTTCACTTGTAAAGGTAGGTTTGCCATCTAAAGAAATTGTTAAACCAACTTTCTCCATTGCTTCGTTAAATCCAAATTCAGCAGGTAATGAGAATGAAGGATCACATCCGTAAACCAATAATGCATCAACATTTCCAGATTTCATTTCTGAAATTAGTGAAACCATTTCTGAATCTCTTCCATTTTTTAGTTTTAATGGAGTTGAAAGGTCTATTGTTGATCCATAATTTGATAACATGTTGTTTATTGAATTAACAACACATTGAATATCAGGATTATTTACTCCACAAACTACAAGCGACTTTCCTTTGTTTGATAATAAATCTTTTGCAGCACTTGCTACTTTATCAGCAACTCCGTTATCATCATTTATAGAACCCTCTTTGATTGAGGCGGCACCGACACTAGAAGCGATTTTGTTGTGTAACATCGTTACAACTGCACCGTACTCACTTGGTTTAACTGCCCCTCTAACATCTGCATTACTGCCTGTTAAACTCATAAAAGCCTCAAACTGATAATGCTTAGACATTTTTTTGTTGCTGTCTGGAACTCTATTTAGTGAATAATCATTTAAATAGGCAGAAGACATTAACCAATTTGATAAAAAGTCAGCATCAATACTTACAATTACATTGGCTTTTGAAAAGTCATATTCAGGAATCATTGATTTCCCAAAATCTCTTTCATTAGCCTCTAGCATTCCTGAATAGGAGATAGCATCATATTGAACGTGCTTGAAATTTAAAGCACCTTCTTCTTTGTTAAAGGTTTCGCCAAATTTACTTATAGCCGCTAACGTTGATGGACTATTTAGAGAATAGGTCAACAACCTTACATTGCCACCTTTGTTAGCTATAGAATTTAACTTACCTTTTAAATCAGCATCAACTGAGGTCCAATCAGAATCTTCGCCATTTACTTTAGGAGCAGAATATCTTCTAGAATCATAAAGAGATAAAACTGAAGAATTAATTCTTGCAGTTAACCTTCCTTTAGTAACACTAGACATTTTGTTACCTTCAATAAAGATTGGCCTTCCTTCTCTGGTTTTAACCAAAACACTTCCATAATCATTTCCATCATAATAAGATGATGCATAATAATTTGGAACACCAGGAGTAATTTCTTCAGGTTTTACAACGTAAGGAATTGATTTGATAACCGGTGTTTCACAAGCCGCTATAGTTGCAGCTGTTAAGCTAAAACCTAAAAATTTTAAGAAATCTCTTCTACTTGTTGATGATCCGTTTTCTTTTTGCTTTCCGATAAACTCATCAACAGGAATATGCTCTGAAAACTCTTTGTTAGCAGCTTTCTCGAACTCAGGGTCGTTGTTTAGCTGCTCTAAACTATTCCAATATTTTTTTGAACTATTCATAATTTGATAGCAATCTTTATATTAATAGTGGCATTTAGCACATTCTAATCCACCAATATGCTCTACTTTAAATTCTTCTATACCTTCCTCTTTGTAAACTTCCTTTAAATCTTTTTGAAGTTGGTCATAATAACCATTGTCTTTCATTTTAACATTGGTTTCTCTATGACAGTTGATACACCAACCCATGGTTAATTCAGAGTATTGATATAAAACATCCATTTCTTGAACGGGGCCATGACAAGTTTGACATTCAACTTGACCAACTACGACGTGTTGAGAGTGATTGAAATAAGCAAAATCAGGAAGATTATGTATCCTTACCCATTTGATAGGTTTTTGAGGATTTTCATAACTTGATGTTTCTGGATTCCATCCTGCTGCTTCATAAATCTTAGATATTTCCTCGGTACCGTATACTTTTCCAGAAGAAATTCCTGTATGACAATTCATACAAACATTAACAGATGGAATACCTGAATGCTTTCCTTTTTCGGCACTATGGTGACAATAAACACAAGATATTGCATTGTCGCCAGCATGAATTTTATGTGAAAATTTAATAGGTTGTTCAGGCTCATATCCTTGATAAACTCCAATTGATAGTAAAGCATTCCAGCCTTGGAAAGCTAAGGCAACAATAACAATAATGGTTGCAAAAGCTGTGAATTTTTTATTTTGTTTAAACCAATAAAAAAGTTGCTCAACCATTCCCATTGAATCTTCAGGAGCAGCTTCTTCGCCTTTTACCTCAACCATTACGCTTCTTACTGATTTTCTTACATCTATAAGAACTCTAATAACAATAATTAATACAAGCGCAAAAGCCAATAACCAATAAAATGTATAATCTTCACCTGCATCTACAGGACCAGCGGCACCAGCAGGAGCGGCCGCTGCAACAGGGGTAGCAGGTTGCCAAGCGTCAATGTAATCTAAAACTGCAACAACCTCATCATCAGACAAAGCTTGGGCTGGCATAATTGATTTATTGTACTGCTCATACAAACCAGATGCATAACTATCATCTGAGTTATTTTTCAAATAATCTTGTGAATTTTTTATCCATAAAATTAAGTTTGCTTCTTCTTCCCACCTATCTCTAACTCCCTGTAAAGCAGGCCCTACAAGTTTTTTATCGATTTTATGGCAAGAAGCACAATTGGCTTTGAATAAATTTTCACCATCTTGGGCATAAACATTGCTTAATGAGAAAAACATTATTGCAACAGCAATCAAGTGTGAAATTTTTGGAATTTTTTTTGTGAATGTAAACACGCTCATACTTGGAATTTTAGACACCTTTTAAATACGTTATGGCACTCAAAATCGGAGGCAAATTTAACACAAACAACAAAGCTTGTTAGGTCAATGCTTTAAAAACAAAACATGAATATTAATTTAGAATCATTCTAAATAAATGAAAAAATACTACATCTATAATTCAAATCTAACTTTAACTATAAACCTTTGTATTTCATATTATTGCAAGATGACAAAAGTATTGTTTGGAATTTTTATTTGTTTGGTATTTTTTAAAATGGAGGTAAAATCACAAGAAAATAATTCTTGGACTATTTATCCTGCTCAAAAAGAAGTACAAAAAGAGAAGGCAAAAACCAACAACGAGAAAAAGGTTAAAGGCTCGAATTATACTACAATCGAAGACGAGAGAATTGGAAATTTATTAGAGAAAGAAAATGAAATAAACAAATATAAAGGAACCATGAAAGGTTTTAGGGTTCAGATTTATTATGGCTCAGGCGCAGAAAGCAGAACTCTTGCTAGAAAGGTACAATCTGATTTTATCAAACAATTTCCTGATCATCCATCTTACCTAATTTTTCAATCTCCTAACTTCAAAATTAGAGTTGGAGACTTCAGAACTAAGTTAGAAGCTGAAAAGTTTATGTTAGAAGTTAAAGAGTCTTTCGAAAATGCATTTATCGTAAAAGATGAAATTGCGTTACCTGAATTAAAGTGATTGCTTCACTTCAACTTCTTCGTAAACTTCTATATTATCTCCAACTTTAATATCGTTAAAGTTCTCTATATTCAATCCACATTCGTAACCGAATTTCACTTCTTTAACATCATCTTTAAATCTTTTTAAAGACCCTAAGTTGCCTTGGTAAATAACTATACCATCTCTAACCAACCTAATTTTTGAGTTACGAGTAACTTTTCCATCAGTAACATAACAACCAGCAATAGTTCCAACTTTAGAGATTTTGAAGGTTTCTCTAATATCGATATTACCAATTATTTGCTCTTCGACTTTAGGTTTAAGCATGCCTTCCATAGCATCTTTAAGCTCTTCAATAGCTTGATAGATAATTGAATAAAGTCGAATTTCTATTTCCTCTTTTTCGGCAAGTTTTCTAGCACTTCCAGAAGGCCTTACTTGGAAACCAATAACAATTGCATTTGATGCAGATGCTAAAAGAACATCAGATTCAGAAATTTGTCCAACAGATTTATGGATAATATTTACTTGTATTTTTTCAGTAGAAAGATTTTCTAAAGAATCAGCTAAGGCTTCAATCGAGCCATCAACATCCCCTTTTATTATAACATTTAATTCTTGGAAGTCTCCAACTGCAAGCCTTCTTCCGATTTCGTCAAGGGTAATATGTTTTTTGGTTCTAACGCCTTGTTCCCTAATAAGTTGCTCTCTTTTATTTGCTACTTCTTTTGCTTCTTTCTCATCTTCAACAATAACAAACTTATCGCCAGCACTTGGTGCACCATTTAATCCTAAAACACTTACAGGAGTTGAAGGTCCAGCTTCTTTAATTCTAACTCCCCTTTCGTTGGTCATTGCTTTTACCCTGCCATAAAAACGGCCTGCTAAAAGTATATCACCAACTCTTAAGGTTCCACCTTGAACTAACATGGTGGTTACATAACCTTTTCCTTTATCTAAGGAGGCTTCTAATATTGTACCGTTAGACCTTCTCTTTGCATCAGCCTTTAACTCTAATAATTCAGCCTCAAGTAAAACCTTATCTAAAAGTTCTTGAACATTTAAACCAGTTTTCGCTGAAATTTCTTGGCTTTGGTATTTACCACCCCAATCTTCGACCAAAATGTTCATTTGAGAAAGCTGTTCTCTTAACCTATCAGGTGAGGCGCCCTCTCTATCTATTTTATTAAAAGCAAAAACAATTGGAACATTTGCAGCTTGGGCATGATTTATTGCCTCTTTGGTTTGTGGCATTACGCTATCATCAGCTGCGATAACAATAATTACAACATCGGTTACTTGTGCCCCTCTAGATCTCATGGCCGTAAATGCTTCATGACCAGGAGTATCTAAAAATGTAATAACTTTTCCACTTTCAAGTGTAACACTATATGCACCAATGTGTTGAGTAATTCCACCTGCCTCACCAGCTATTACGTTCTCTTTTCTAATATGATCTAAAAGTGAAGTTTTACCATGATCAACATGCCCCATTACGGTAACAATTGGTGGTCTATCTTCTAAATTTTCTTCGTTATCTAAATCTCCAAGTTGCTTTTCATTTAACTCCTCGGAGGTAAAATCTACTTCAAAACCAAAGTTTTCTGCAATAAGGTTAATTGTTTCAGCATCTAATCTTTGGTTAATACTTACAAATAAGCCGAGCTCCATACATGCAGCAATAACTTCGTTAGGACTAACTTGCATTAACGTGGCTAGCTCACTTGCTGTAACAAACTCGGTTGCTTTTATTACACCTTTTTGTAACTCTTCTTCTGCTCTTTGTTTTAAAACTTGTTCACTTGCAGCATCTCTTTTCGCTCTTCTGTATTTTGCAGCTTTAGATTTACCTCCGCCGGTTAATCTAGCAAGTGTCTCTTTAATTTCTTTTTGTATTTCAGCCTCGTCAAGCTCTTTAGTTTCTGGTTTCTTTTTAGGTTTATTGGTTGGCTTGTCTTTAACATCAGTACCAGAACCTATTCTTCTGCGTTTGCGTTTACCTTGACGATCTTTTAATTTATCTTCGGAAGAAGAAGCAATTGGTTGTTTTTTCTTTTTATCCTCTTTACTTGGTTTTTTCTCTTCTTTAATTTCAATTTTACCAAGAATTTTTGGGCCATCTAAAACCTGATATTTAGTTTTTATTTCGCCAGGAACATTATTAGCAGGTGCGTCTTGCGCTATAGCTTCGGCTTCTTTTTTAACTTTAACCTCAGCTTCTTTGGCTAACTTCTCCTCTTCTTGTTTTTTTACAAGTTCTTCAGCCTCTTTCTTCTTTTTTTGTCCTTTTCTATCAAAGACATCAATATCAATTTTACCTAAAAGTTTAGGTCCTTTTGAAGGAGCCTCTTCAGGTTCTTCATCTATATTCTCCTCAACTTTTTCGATAATTACTTCTTCTATTTTTTCTTCAGGTTTTGCAGAATCTACTTCCTCAACCTTAGCTCCAGCCTCTACTTCAGATTCAATTTCTACAGGTTCTTCAAGTTTTTCTTCAACCTTTTCTTCTTTTTCAACTTCTTTAGCTACAGGTATTGCGGGAGGAGTTTCTGTTACACCAGATGATTTAATTGAAAGCTCTTCTTCAGGCTCATTACTTGGAATATCTAAATCTTCCTCCTCAACTGGAGCGGCCTTCATATCATTTAATGAAATTGTTTCGCGAACAACTTTTTGTTCTCTTAAAGCTTCTGATTTAACACGTGCAGCTTTATCTTTTTGATATTCATCAAGAAGCATATTGTACACAGTATCATCAATTTTTGTGTTTGGGCCTTTATCCACCGTAACACCTTTATCTTGCAAAAAGCCGATAATGGTATTTACCCCTACACCTAATTCTCTTGCTACTTTACTAATTCTTTTTGGTACTGCCATATATGCGTTTGATCAGTTCTTTAAGGTTGCAAATTTAATTATTCAAACTCAGCTGCTAAAATTGATAATATTTCGTCAACTGTTTCTTCCTCTAAATCGGTTCTTTTTACCAATTCATCCTTAGAAAGTTCGAGAACACTTTTAGCTGTATCACACCCAACGGCTTTTAACTCGTCAATAATCCAGTGTTCTATTTCATCAGCAAATTCTTCTAAATCAACATCTTCAGCATCTTCTTCAGAATCTCTATAAACATCAATTTCGAATCCAGCTAACCTTGATGCAAGCTTAATATTATGACCTCCTTTACCAATGGCCAATGAAACTTGATCTGGTTTCAAATAAACATCGGCATGTAATGTTTCTCTATTTAATTTAATAGAAGTAATTTTTGCAGGACTTAAGGCTCTTTGAATGAATAACTCTGTATTTTGAGTATAGTTGATTACATCGATATTTTCGTTTTTCAACTCCCTAACAATACCGTGAATTCTACTTCCTTTCATTCCTACACAAGCTCCAACTGGGTCAATTCTATCATCGTAAGATTCAAGAGCCACTTTTGCTCTTTCTCCTGGCTCTCTAACT
>JABAYK010000016.1 GCA_018609045.1 Flavobacteriales bacterium | reverse complement strand
GATTAGTTCAAATTATTTTGTTGTTAATTATATTTAAGGAAAGCTTCTCTTCACACTAAATTATTTTAATTCGCGCAAGTGAAGAATAAACAAGATTTTTACAGTCCTAAAATTGAAATTTTAGACCAAAAAATAGCCCAAATAAAAACCAGATTAAATAATTTGGTAATTATTAGAGTGACTCTTTTTTTGGCAGCATTTGCCACTCTATATTTTTTTTACGATTCTAATAAATCATTAGCTTGGATAGGTTTTGTGGGTTTAATAGGAGGTTTTTTGTTTTTGGTTCGCAAATTCGAAAGCCTTAAATCTGAAAGAGATTTTTACAAACTTTTAAAGCAAATAAACCAAACCGAAATAGAGGCACTCAACGGAAGTTTTGAGAATCTTGCCAACGGAAAAGAGTTTGAAGACCCTTTGCATCCTTTTGCTTCAGATTTTGATTTGTTTGGAGATAGAAGTGTTTTTCAGTTTTTAAACAGAAGTTTTTTGCCTGCAGCCAAAGCCTTGATGGCTCATAACCTAAAACATGAAAATTTAAATACAAAATCTATTGTAGCATCTCAAGAGGCTGTTGAAGAATTAAGCAATCAAGTTGATTTTAGGCAAAAATTACATGCTTTAAACTTTTTAAAAGAAGATTCAGAAAACAATAATCATTTCTTAATAAATTGGGCAAAAACACCAATTTTATCAGTAAAGAATAAGTTTACGACAATTGCAATTTGGTTATTTCCGGCAATTGCTTTTACAACATTGTTGGCCCAACTTTTAGATTTTATCAGCATAAGCTTAGCCATTTATTTCTATGTGTTGCCCTTAGTAGTTGTTGGCTATTTCTTGAAAAATATCAATCAGCAACATGGTGTTTTAGGCAAAGCTGAATTAGCAGTAAACTCTTTAGAAAAGGTTTTGGTAGAAATTGAGCAAAAATCATTTCAATCTAATTATTTAAAGCACCTTCAAGAAAAAGTTTCTCAACCTCAAAAAGCTTCAGCGGCTATTAACGAGTTAAAAACAGTTACCAAATACTTCGACCAAAGGTCAAATTTAATTGTAGGTATTTTACTCAACGTGTTTTTTCTTTGGGATATAAGACTTGCTTTTAGATTTGAAAAATGGAAGAAACAACATGCAGGCTCTTTAGAAAATTGGATGGAAGTAGTTGCTGAAATGGAATACTTAAGCGGTTTAGCCAATTTTAAATTTAATTATCCAAACAGCAAATTTCCAAATTTTTCTGAAAAAGAAGAAATTGTTGCTGAAGAGTTGGGGCATCCATTAATCTTGAAAGACAGGATAAACAACAATTTTGAAATAAAATCTGAAAAACACATGGTTATTTTAACCGGCGCAAACATGGCGGGTAAAAGTACCTTTTTAAGAAGCCTCGGTGTAAATTTAATTTTGGGAATGATGGGAGCGCCAGTTATTGCTCAAAAACTATCTTTTAAACCTACCAAAATATTTTCGGGTATGCGAACCGCAGATTCGTTGCAAGAAAATGCATCGTACTTTTTTGCTGAGTTAAAAAGACTTTCAACCATTGTAAAGCAGCTCGAAAAAGGCGAGAAGCCATTTGTAATTTTAGATGAAATACTAAAAGGCACCAACTCAAAAGATAAAGAAGAGGGATCGATTAAATTAATTAAAAGACTGTTAAACCTTAATGCAGGCGGAATTATCGCCACTCATGATTTAGGACTTTGTAATTTAGAAAAAGATTTCCCAAACCACATTACTAATATGGCCTTCGAAACCGAAATAAAAGATAATGAGTTACATTTCGATTACAAAATAAAAAAGGGAGTTTGCCAAACCATGAACGCCAGCTTTTTGATGGAAAAAATGGGAATTACCTCTTCACTAAGTTAGATTTGCGCAGTATGGAAAATGAAAAGTTAATATTAGTTTGCAACGATGATGGATTTACTGCTCCAGGCATTAATGCCTTAATTGATGTTGTAAAACCTTATGGAAAAGTATTTGTAGTAGCTCCAGATAAGCCACAAAGTGGTATGGGGCATGCAATTACCATAAACGCAACATTAAGAAACCAACTGATTAAGAAAGAAGAAAACCTTGAAGTTTACTCATGTACAGGTACTCCGGTAGATTGTGTAAAAATGGCCGTAAATGTTTTGTTGCCATGTAAACCAGACTTGGTTGTGTCTGGCATAAATCACGGTTCTAATGCTTCAATTAATGTAATTTATTCAGGCACGATGTCAGCAGCAATCGAAGGTTGTTTAGAGGGAATTCCATCCATTGGCTTTTCATTACTAAACCACTCTATAGATGCAGACTTTGAACCATCAAAACCTTTTGTAAAAACCATAATCGACCAAGTAATAAAAAATGGATTGCCTAATGGTGTATGCCTAAATGTAAATATTCCGAAATTAAATACAGATGAAATACAAGGCATTAAAGTTTGCAGGCAAGCCAATGCCAATTGGGTAGAAGAATTTGACGAAAGAAAAGACCCTGCAGGTAACTCTTATTATTGGCTAACAGGTGTTTTTAAAAATTACGATGAAGGAACCGATACTGATATTTGGGCTTTAGAAAATAATTATGTGTCGGTTGTGCCTGTACTTTATGATTTAACAGCGCACAAAGCTTTACCAACTTTAAATCAAATGAATTTTAATGTTTAAAAAAGATAACTTTTGGTTAGGGGTGTTATTTGCCTTTCTAATTCCCCTTTCCTTGGGCGGTATAATGTATTTTGTATTTCAAGAGCAAGGCAGAGAGTTTCATATTTACAATTTAGAGAACGTAAGTTTGTTTTTAATTGCAGCCAATGCGGTGGCTATGAATTTTGGGTTTTTACAAAATAGAAAAGACCAAACAGGAAAAGGAATGTTTATTACAACAGGCATTTTTGCTTTTATTTATGTAGTATATTTTTACATTATTTAATCGTTTGAAAAAAATCTTCATCATAGCAGGCGAACCTTCTGGCGATTTGCACGGAGCCAATTTGGTAAAAGCTTTATTTTCTCAAAACGCAGACTTAACCATTAAAGGTTGGGGTGGTGAATTAATGCAAGAGCAAGGTGTTGAAGTTTTAATGCATTATAAGAAATTAGCATTTATGGGGTTTGCAGAGGTAATTGCCAACCTCAGAACCATCTTAAAAAATTTCGAAATATGCAAAAGCCAAATCAAAGATTTTAAGCCTGATGCAGTGGTTTTTATCGATTATCCGGGTTTCAATTTACGCATGGCCAAGTTTGTGAAAAAACTAGGTATAAAAACATTCTACTACATATCTCCACAAATTTGGGCTTGGAAACAAAATCGGGTTTATACCATAAAAAAGTATGTTGATGAAGTTTATTCTATCATGCCCTTTGAAAAAGACTTTTACAAGAAATTTGATGTTGATATAAATTTTGTGGGCCATCCTTTAATTGATGCCATAAATAACCTTTCACATTCAGATGAACTTCCTGAAATAACAAGTGATAAACCCATTTTGGCTATTCTTCCTGGCAGTAGAAAACAAGAAATTTCGAAAATGTTGCCTGTTATGCTCAAATCTGCTAAAAAATTTGACAGTCATCAAATTGTAATTGCTGGAGCTCCATCAATTGAAAAGGAATTCTATTTAAAATACCTCAATAACTTTATTGATTACCCATTAATTTTTGGAAAAACCTATTCCATATTATACAAAGCCCACACGGCTATGGTAACATCAGGAACAGCAACCTTAGAGACAGCGTTATTTAATATTCCTCAAGTGGTTTGTTATAAAGGCGGCGCTATTTCCATTGCTATTGCTCGAATGTTAATTAAAGTAAAGTATATCTCTTTGGTAAATTTAATTATGGATAAAGAGGTGGTTAAAGAACTCATTCAAGATGAAATGAATGAAAAAATGTTGACGTCAGAAATTCAAAAAATAATTTCGGGTGAGGGCAGAACACAAATGCTAAATCAATACAAAGTTTTGATAGAAAAACTTGGTGGAGGTGGCGCCTCAGAAATTACTGCAAGTTTAATGTTGAAAACTCTGGCAACCTCCTGAAAAATAAGGTAGTTACTACCATACTTTTGAACAATATCAAAATAAAGTTACCTTGAAAAATTATTTTTTACTCGTAGCCATGTTCATGGTTTTTGCCTCAAACACCGTATTGGGTAATAAATATGCTGAAGTTTTAGATATTGGTTTGTTTTGGGATAACCGCCCTGATGTTGCTGTAGTTTCTGTATCAAATGGTGGGTATGATGTTTATGCCGACGGGCAAAAAATTTACGATTTACTTGATAATGATGCTTTAACTTTTACTTCTAAAGACAACGAAATAACACTTAAATCAACCCTAAAAAAGTTAGGAACTTTTACAAAGGTTAAGCTAATAAAAAAGAAATGGGGAAGTGTTTTTAAAATTATGAGTATTAGTCCAAGGGCTGAATCTAGGTCTTATGATGATAATCTATTTGTTTCTTCAACCTACGGAAGGTTAAAAGTGATAAACAACGTTTATCTTGAGCATTATGTGGCAGGTGTGATTGAAAGCGAAGCGGGCTCAAACCAAACTTACGAGTATTACAGGGTACAAGCCATTATTTGTAGAACTTATGCACTTAATAATTTAAACCGATACTCCTCCGAAGGTTTTGATTTGTGTGATAGAGTAAACTCGCAAGTTTACAAAAGCAGAAGCACAAGAAATACCGATATTATTAAAGCTGTAAACGATACAAAAGGAATTGTAATTGTTGATAGCGATATTAATTTAATAACTGCAGTTTTTCATTCAAACTCAGGAGGCCAAACAGAAAACTCTGAAGATGTTTGGACGAAAGGATTACCTTATTTACGTTCAAAGCCAGATAGCTTTAGCCTGGGAGAACCGCATGCATCTTGGACACATTATATGCCTACAAACGATTGGCTAACTTATTTAAGAAAAACCTATGGTTACCCAACAGGAGATACAACTTATTTAGATTATGTAATTGATTACTGTCCGGATGTTAGAGACAAATGGCTTACTCCTTTAGATACCACCATCTTGTTAAAAAAGGTAAGAAACGATTTAAAATTAAAATCTACATTCTTTTCTATTTCAGAGAAGGATGGGTATGTTGTTTTTACAGGAAGAGGTTTTGGGCATGGAGTAGGTTTATCTCAAGAAGGAGCCATGAGAATGGCGAAGCTTGGATATAACTACAAAGATATTTTGCATTATTACTACAACGATATTCATTTGATTCCATTGGCAGCCTTAAACTTCTTTAAAACCTATTAAAGGTTAATAAAGTTTACGGTTTTTGTAACTACCTTATCATCTTTTAAAATTCTAACATGCCCTAGATTTTGGGTAGTAAAAATTTCAGAATATTCTAATGTTCTATGTATCTCATAAGCATGACTTACAGGAGCTTCTCTATCATTTTCATCATGAATAATTAAATGATTTTTTAATTGCTTTGGGTCTATTCTTTTGGCAATTTCAGCTCCAGAATAATAATCAAAAGGTTTTCCTGTTCTTTGTCGAACAAAATCATCAATGGCTTTAGGAGCCCTTTTTGAAGCTCCAATTTTAGCCCTGAAAATATCAATTACATCGTCGGCAATAGTAGGAGTGGAGATGGTGATTAGTTTTTCGGTTTTATAATTGAATTCTGCTGTTGCAAGCAATAATGCAATTCCACCTAATGAGTGACCAATACTAGCAAAAACTTCTTTGTCTTTCAAAAAGCTTGAAATACATTCTGCAAATTCTAAAACATTACTCATTTTCTTTTGAGCATGCCTATGGCCTGGTCCCTCAATTCCAATAACGTTGTAACCTTGCTCAGCCAAAGGCGCAATAAATTTTCTATATTGAGTTGCCCTGCCCGCCCAACCATGAATAAAAAAAACTGTTTTTCCATTTGGATTTCCCCATTGGAAGGTCATAAGTTCTTCACCCTTAAATTTATAGCTTCCTAAATTAGCCTGAATTTTAAAAGTGGTTTCCGCCTCTGGGATTTTAAAGTTTAAAGGAGTCAAAAACATTTTTACAATAAACTCATCTGCCTTTTTAGGCATTAGCAATTCGTAAATTGGAAAAACTTTGGGTAAAACTCTAAAAAAAAATGGAGCTTTTGGTTTTTTAGACATCCTTAAGCAATGTTGTTGTAAACAGCCTGAACGTCATCGTCATCATCTAATTTATCTAATAGCTTTTCGATGTCAACCAATTGTTCATTAGTAAATTCTACTGGAGAATTTGGTATCCTTTCTAGGTTTGCTTTTTTAATTTCTGCCCCTAAAGATTCAAGTTTATCACTCAATTTTCCAAAATTGGTGTAGTCACCATAAACAACATGATTTTCTTCATTATACTCCAAATCATCCATTCCTGCATCTATCAACTCTAGTTCTAAATCATCTTTTTCCATTCCTTCAGGAGCAACAAATTCTATTACGGCCTTTCTATCAAACATAAATTCTAAAGAGCCGTTGGGCACCATAGCTCCACCAATTTTATTAAAATATGACCTTACATTTGCCACAGACCTAGTGGTGTTATCAGTGGTACATTCAATAAAAACCAAAACCCCATGAGGACCTTTGCCTTCATAAGTAATTTCAGTATAATCGTCAACATCATTTCCTGTTGCTCTTTTAATAGCATTTTCAATGTTGTCTTTAGGCATATTTTGTGCCTTTGCATTTAAAATGGCAGACCTTAACCTAGGGTTCATTTCAGGGTCAATTCCGCTTTCTTTAGCCGCGAGTGTAATGGCTTTTGCCAATTTTGGGAAAACTCTCGACATTTTATCCCATCTTTTTTCTTTTGCTGCTCTGCGATATTCAAACGCTCTTCCCATAGAATTTAAATTTTGGCAAATTTAATTTTAAACTAGATTTTTTCTTTAAAATTTTTTACTTAATTGAAGTTTTAAACGTCAACAAAATTGTCAGAAATAAAAGGAAGAGGAGCTCAAAAAAAAACAGGAAATAAATTTTTAAAAAATTCTTATCACCATCACCTTGATTGGGATTATGAAAATGATGAACCATCAAAAACGAGGCTTTTTTTTGAGTCTCCAAAAGAAATTGTGAATAAGGTTTTAAGCCCTGATGTTCCAATGGGCTTTTCAATTAACCCATATCAAGGCTGTGAACATGGATGTGTATATTGTTATGCTAGAAATAGCCACCAATATTGGGGATTTGGTGCGGGATTAGAATTTGAGCAAAATATTATAATCAAAAAAAATGCACCTGAATTACTGCGTAAAAAGTTTAATACAAAGGCTTGGAAGGGAGATCCAGTTATGCTTTCTGGAAATACAGATTGCTACCAACCTTTAGAGCGTAAATTTAAAATTACACAAGAGTTATTAAAAGTTTGTTATGAATTTAAAAACCCAGTTGGTATAATCACAAAAAATAGACTTATAACCAGAGATATTGAAATATTAAAAGTGTTAGCAAAAGAAAATCTAACATCAGTAAATATTAGTATTAACTCAAGCAACGAAATTTTAATAAGAAAACTTGAACCAAGGACATCTACCTATAAACAAAGATTGCATACTATTGAATATTTGAGTAATGCCGGTATAAAGGTTAGTGCTTTATTGGCGCCAATTATTCCTGGATTAAATAATACAGAAATTCCAAAAATTTTAAAAGATTGTGCAAACGCTGGAGCTATTAATGCAGGCTATATTGTTGTTAGGTTAAATGGAGATGTAGCCAAGGTTTTTGATAATTGGGTTTATCAGGAATATCCTCAAAGGGCAAAAAAAATACTAAGCCAAATAAGTAGTTTACAC
>JABAYK010000032.1:1639-7853 GCA_018609045.1 Flavobacteriales bacterium | reverse complement strand
AAGAAGAGTGGAAAACAAAGCTGAAAGAAGCAGGCAATGAGTTTAACATTCCGCTAGTAGAAAAATTAGCCGATTTGTTCGATTACAATGTTGATGGTTCAAAAAAAGAACCTGAGCCACAACCTGAACCTGAGCCGACTCAAGAACCTGTTCAACAGCATGAGGTTCAAGCTGAAAATCAAGCTCAACCGGGCTTTATAAAAAGAGTTTTACAAAAGATTTTTGGGTAATGTTTCAGTTTCCAGAACATATGAAAAGGGTCTTTAAAGACCCCTATAACCAACAAGGTTTTGAAGAAAACGGATTTATTAAAATTCCTTTCTACAATGCCGAAGAAATTGACTATTTAAATCAACTTTACGAAGATTTACACCCCAAAGAAGAAACAGGGTTTTTTCCTAGTACCTTTTCAAAAGATAAGGAGTATCGCCAAAAAACAGATGAAGAAATAAGAAGAGTAGGGCATAGGTCGATAAATGAGCACCTACAGGATATTACAGTAGTTTGCGGAAGCTATATTGTAAAATATCCTGGTCCTGAATCTGCAATGGGAGTTCACCAAGACATGACTTTGGTTGATGAAAGTGAATTTACCGGCATTAACATTTGGTGCCCGTTGGTAAATTTAAATGATGAAAACGGAGTGCTTTATGTTTTGCCAAAAAGCCACAGAATTTTTCCAACTTACAGAGGCTCATCAATACCCAATATTTACGATGAGGTATTTGAAGAATTGAAACCCAAAATGATTCCATTATTTTTAAAAGCAGGCGAAGCTGTTTTTTTCGACCAAAGTATTATTCACTATTCTCCACCAAATGTTTCAGAAAATAAGAGAATAGTTACCAATACATATTTCTCTCACAAAGATGTTAGGTTTAGAACAGCTTATTACCCGAAAGAAAATCATCCTGATAAGATAGAATTGTTTGAGCAAGACATGAGCTTTATGACAAATTTTGAGCAGTTTGGAGATAATATTTTCGATCGTCCGAAAGTTGGTAAAAGCCTTGGTTTGGTAGATTATAACTTTCCAAAAATTGACCTTGAAAACCTTTTCAGGAAAGAAGTTAAACAAGAAAGCTTTTGGCAAAAATTAAAAAGTATTTTTTCATAATGCGCAAGCCAATTTTTAAAAATACCGAAACCCAAAAAACATTCGATCAACAAGGTTATGTTGTGGTTAAATTAATTGATGAAGTTCAATTAGAAGCTCTAAATAGCCTTTTTGAAGAAAAACACAAAGACCTTCCACCGAGTGGATTTTTTGCAAGTAGTTACTCGCCTGATAAAACCTACAAAGATGAGGTGAGCAATAAAATTGTGGAAATTCTAAAAAGCAGCTACGATGAGGTTTTTGAAAATTACCAACCATTTGGCGCTTCATTTTTGGTAAAGATGCCAAGTGAAGATTCTGCTTTGGCGGTTCACCAAGATTGGACAATTGTTGATGAAGAAGAAAATTATGCGTTAAACTGTTGGATTCCGCTTACCAAAATCACCAATAATAACGGTCCGTTGATGGTTTTGCCTGGCAGTCATTTTGATAACTTTAAAACCTTGAGAGCTCCAACTTTAAACTTTTTCTTTTCCCACGAAGAGGAAAAAGTTATGGATAAATTAGTTCCTGTAATTCCTAAACTTGGAGAAGCCATAGTTTTAAACCAAAGTTTAATTCATTATTCTCCACCAAATCGTTCAAACGAAGTAAGAAGGGCTATTACAGCAGGTGTAAAAACCAAAGGAGTGCCCATGTGGTTTCACTACAAAAACAAAGAAACCAAAGCAATTGAGCGCTTTTTAATGCCAGAAGATTTTTTAATTAGCTTCGATAATTTTGGAGTAGATATTTTTGAAAAGCCGAAGGGAGAACTCCTAAAACAGGTTGAATATGATGACCGAATTTTATCGAGTTCAGAAGTTGAAAATATCTTGGTAAAATTTTCAGAAAAGAGTGGTAATTTAATTAAAAGCAAAGGCTTTATCAATAACCTAAAATCTATTTTCCGTTTTGCCAATTAAGGGTTCTAACATATTAAAAAGTAAAAAGCTTCAAGCAGAATTGTTTGAAAAAGGATATGCCATTTTTCCATTACTATCTTCTGAGAAAGTAAATGAATTGAAGGATTTTTATTACAAAAATAATCCCGAAATAGTAGAAGGGTTGGTTGCCACAGCTCATGACCCAAATTTTGAGTTTCGCCAAAAAATGAGCGATAAAATTCATCAAGTTGTTGCTGATGATGTTACCCAACATTTTGAAAATATTGAAATGCTTGGCGGAACATTTATGAATAAAACCCAAGGCGAGAAAGGAGTTTTACCTCCCCATCAAGATTGGAATATTGTGGATGAAAAAAAGTTTGCCTCTTACAATTTGTGGATTCCGTTGGTTGATGTGCAAGCCGAAAATGGCTCAATACAAGTTATTGATGGCAGCCATGTTTGGCAAGAAGGCTATAGAGGTCCAAACTTACACGGACCTTTTGCAGACCAAACAAACGAGCTTTGGGGTAAAATGAAAACCCTAAGTTTAAAAGCCGGTGAAGTATTGACCTATGACCACAGGTTGTTGCATTGCTCAAACGAAAACAAAACCCCAACAGACAGATTAGTTATTGTATTTGGAGTAATACCGCAACAAGCAGAAATGTTTTTTTATTACGAAGAAAACGGCAAAGTTGAATCCTATAAAAGCCACAAAGATTTCTTTTTAAAACAAAACCCTTGGGAAGGGCCAAAAGGTTTAGAAAAGGTGAAGTTGAATAAAGATACTTGGGTAAATAAAATTAAAATGCTTTTTAACGCATGAAATGGTTTAAAAAACAACTTAAAAATGAAATTAAACCCAACTCACCAAAAAGTGTAAGGGAGTTTTACAATAAACACCATAGTAGTTTTATTAAAGTTTATGGCAATGTAATTCAGGCATTTAGAACCAATAACTTGGAAAACCTTCTGAATTATCAATTTGAAAGTGCAGGTTTTAAAAAAGGGGATAGATTATTAGATGCAGGTTGCGGAGTTTGTGGTCCAGCCATTCATTTTGCCAAAAACTTTGGAGTTGAAATAGATGCCATTTCCATATCTGAAAAACAAATTGAACAAGCCAAAACGGATGTTGATTCAGCCTCAATTGCAGATAAAGTAAACCCAATTTTAGGAGATTACCATGAGCTGAATAATTTGGTTAAAACAGAAAGTTACGATGGGGTTTACTTTTTAGAAAGCTTTGGTCATTCAACAGAAAAGCAAAAACTCTTAAACCAAGTTTGGCAAGTTTTAAAACCAGGCGGTATTTGCTATATCAAAGATTTGTTTTTGAAAGAAGCAATTTTATCCGAGCACCAAGAAAAAATCGATTACGAAGTTGGTAGAATAAATGAAGCCTATAAATACCAAGTTTCAGACCTGTATGAGATTCTTAAAATCATTAGAAAAATGGGTTTCATCGTAAACTTTGTAAAAACTATTGATTTAGATATCAATGATTTTGAGAACTTGGCCATTTCAAATGAATTTCAAGAATTAACTGGCATAGCCAAAATCGACAACTGGGAAACTTACATATTTCCAGTAGATTTTTTTGAAATTAAAATCACCAAACCCATCCACGATTTAAGTGATGGGTTGAATAAATACTTTCTTCAGAATTTATACTATCTACAAGTTAAAGGAATGGATAAAAGTGAATTGTAAATAATGTTGGAAGTAAACAATATATCTAAAGTTTATAAAGCCAAGGGTAAATCGGCTAAAGTTCAGGCATTAAGTCCTCTTTCTTTTGTTCTAAAAAAAGGCGAGTCTATTGCCGTTTTTGGTAAAAACGGAACAGGTAAAACAACTCTATTAAAAATTTTAGCCAATATCATCAAGCCAACTTCTGGAGATGTGAACTTTGAAGGTAAAGCTTTATCAATAATTGAGTTTGGTAGTGGTTTTCATCCTGATTTAACCGGAAGAGAAAATATTTATTTTCTTGGAAATTTATATGGGTATAAAAAAAGATTTATTTCTACAATTATTTCTACAATTATTAATTTTAGTGGCTTAGAAGATAAAATTGAACAACCAATTAAGCATTATTCTAATGGAATGTTTTTAAGGTTGGCTTTTTCTTGCATTAGCCATTTCCCTTGTGATATGCTTATTCTAGATGAGGTGATACAAGTTGGAGATATTTCGTTTAAAAAGAAGTCATTTGATAGGATAACTTATTTGAAGAAAAATGGTGTTTCAATAATCTTTACTTCTCATGATTTAGAATCATATGCTATGTTGTTCGAGAAAGGTCTTTGGTTAAATGATAGTAATTATTTGTTTGGTGATTTTGATATTGTTTATTTTAAATATCTAGAAGGACTAATTGAAGGTAAACGAACCTTTGAAATTGATGAAAACTGCAAAATTGAAAAGGTATCGGTAAATGGAAATCAAAAAATAGATAGTTTAATAAATGTTTTTTCAAATCAAAAAATTGAAATAAAAATTACTATTATTCTTCATCAACTAAAGTCGAACCTTCAATCTTCCATAGATATATCTTGTGGAAGTTTACCTTTAGTTTTTTCTACCCATAAATATGACTTTAAAATAGGACAAAATGAGATTATTGTTGAAATACCAGAGCATTTTTTTGCAAAGGGTATTTACACTGTTACGTTTTGGATAGGAAATGAAAACGAAACAATTCTATTAAAAGAAGGCATACTAAATTTAAATATTGTTTTTAATGAAGAAGTTGTGGCTTTGCCTTGGAATGTTGGCAAAAGAATACAGCCCATAAGACCCAAGTTAAATTGGATGTAAGATATTTACACTAAAAATTTTCAGAAATAGTTTTTTTTAATCTACTGAATTCGAACTGCTTAAACTTGTAGTTTAATAAAATTTCAGCGGGTTCGGTTTGTGGTTTTTTATTTTCAATAATATCTGCAAAGTCTTGCTCTGTTATGTGATATTTTGAGAGTGTATATTCATTATTTTTATTTTGTTGGTTAACATAATAGTGAATTAGCTGAGCGTTTTTATTTATACCAGCTAAAACTGCAGCTAGGCGCGGCTTGTTTCCATTATTCAAATTTGAACCATGCAAAACCCTATGGTTTAAAACAATACACTGACCTTTTTTACACGAAACATTTTCTTTAAATGATAATAATTGGGTTTTATGTTCTTCAAAGGGCCAAGGATAGTGATTATTGGGCCTTACAGTGCTTTCAACTTTGTGTGACCCAGGAATAAAAAATAAGCCACCATTATTTTCATTAACATCATCTAAAGCTAGCCATACCCCAAAAGAAACATTGTTTTCTTCCTCCACATTGGTCCAATCTTGATGCAAATGAAGAAATGAGTCGGGATTATTTGGCTTAATTAAAAAAGTTCCTGAGAAAATATTTACATTTTCAAAAACAGTATTTAATTCTTCAACTAATGTTTCTTTCAAAAATTTAGAAATAACCCTTAGCTGACTTGTTTTTTCAAATACTTTTTCCCCTCTATATCCAAATTGACTTTCATCACCCACATGATTATTCAGAAACTGCTTAATAGTTTCAGTTTTATTTTGTGAAGCAAGGTTTAAAACACAATATCCTTTTCCTTCAAATTCAGTCTGTAATTCGTTAGATTTAAATATTTTTGGGGTAAAGAATTTCTTCATTTAATTTAAAAAAAAAACATGAAAAAAGTTAACTTCAAAAATAATGATTTAGAGGCCAGTTTTAGTAAAAATGGCTATGCTCTAATAAAAGGATTTCTGAGTTTAAAAACAGTGGAAGAAATAAGAAAAATTTATTATAAATACCATGTTGAAAAAGTAGATGGATTGATGTGGAATTCACTGTATCATGTTTCGGTTCCGGAGTCAAAATCAATAAGTGAAAGACTATTAGAGTTAATAAAACCAGAACTTGATAAGCTTTTTATTTCTTATAATGCACCAATGGCTACACTTATGAGTAAATGTGCCTTAATGCCCGAAGGCTTAGATACTCCGCATAGAGATTATAGTGTTTTAAATGAAGATGAATTTGAGTACAGGCAAATTTGGATTCCCATAGTTGATATAAATGAAAATAATGGCCCTATGCTTGTTGTTCCAGGGAGTCATCAATATTCTCATGAAATTTTACCGATGATGGCAAAATGTAAATACCGCCAAAAAGTAGAGGAGTTAAGCAAAGATTATTCTGAACCAATTTTTATGGAG
>JABAYK010000032.1:0-1629 GCA_018609045.1 Flavobacteriales bacterium | reverse complement strand
ACAATACATGCAGGCTTGCCCAATAAAACTGTGCATGAAAGGCCTGTAGTTCATTTTGGAATTATTCCGCCTGAAGCGCCTCTTTATTTCTACAAAAACAACAAAGAAGGCAAAATAGAGAAATACTCAATTCCTAACGAATGGTATTTGAATGTAAGACAGTTTGATTATTTACCCAATGAAGGCGAAAAGTTAGTTGAAGTTATTTAGTTGCTTTTAACCTATTAATTAATCTTGAGGAATTAAAAATTAGCTTTTCTATGTTGTTTGACTTCTCAATTAACTTTTCTTCTGCATAATAAGGGTGAATAGTCTTATTGGAAAGTCTTTTTTTAATATCATCAAAAGAAAAGTCTTTGCTTAATTTTTTTGTAGTTCCTTCAAGTTTACCTGATGGTATTAAATCTTTTTTGTTTACCCAATTTGCATTTAGGTAAAATTCATCTTTTTGACTTAAAATGTAGTATTTGTTTTTGTGGAACCAACAAGTTGTTAACTTGGTGTTTTTGGGAGCAATTTTTATCACAGTTACTATTCTTGGGTTCAAAGAAACATTTGGCAAAGAAAAATGAACAAGTCTATTGTCCATAATTAAAGCTTGGCCTTTATTCAATTCAATTTTTTGGGTAAGAGGAATTAACTTTTCCTCAAATTTAAAAAATTCATTGTCGGAAAAATCACAATGGAAAGGATGGAAAATTTGATGACTTTTGGGTAAAACACATATTGTGCCTTTATCTTCATTAACATGGTTATGAGGAATCCAAAGGCCATATGATACTTCTTTTGTTTGATCAACAATCATAGGGTCTTGGTGCATATTAACCATAGGTCCATTAGGACTTTTTATGAAGAACATTGCTAAAGGAACTTTGTAGTTATTAAAGGTTTGATTAAGTAGGTCAGTTGAATAGGATAAAATTGAATTATGAACTTTTCTTTTTAGCCTTTTATTTTTTTCTAATAATGATACCAATAAATTATTTTTAAACTCAAATTCCTTTTCAAAATTTAGATAAATGTTGTTTAACTTCTCAATGTCAATTAAATCATTAGCTTCAATTATGCAAAATCCATTTTCAAACAATTGTTGTTTTACATAAGCAGATTTTACTTCTATTTGAAAACTTGTCATCTATTATTTATTAATTGAAAAGTTATAAAATTAATTGTGTTTTTTTGCCCCACTCAAGATAAATGATGCAGCCAATATTTAAAAATAAAGAATTTGAAAATAATCTAGATAAATATGGCTATGTAATATTAAATAAAATACTTTCTGAAAGTAAAATTGATGAAATAAATCAATTTTACCAGGCTGAAACTCCTAATAATGCCAAGCAAATATTTACAACATTTTTTACTGATGATTATCAATATAAAACCAAGGTAAATCAATATTTAACCAAAACCGTAGGCAACATAGTAAAACCAATTTTTGATGAGAATTTTATTCCATTTTTTGGAAACTTTATGGTAAAACCACCATTTAATGAAAACTTGCTTTTACATGCTGATTGGAGCTATGTGGATGAGTTAAATGACAGGGCGATAAATGTTTGGGCTCCATTGGTATCAACAAGTCCTAAAAATGGTCGTATTTGGGTTATTCCAAAATCACATAAAATT
>JABAYK010000148.1:2747-8057 GCA_018609045.1 Flavobacteriales bacterium | reverse complement strand
ATTAAAAAAACGGACACTTTAAAAGATACAATGCCCTCTTCGGTTTATATAAATAAGAAGAAAGCAATACAAGTTGGAGATAGTGCCTACAATGCTCTGAAACGAGATAAACTCAAAGCTATGAAAACTTGGAATGACTCTGATTCCAATTCTTATATCGAGTTTAAAAGAACAATGGGTAGTTATAAAGCCTATTCAAGTTCAAACCTTGGTAAAGACTTGACTTCTGAAGAATTATCAGCAGAAGTTCTGAAAACTTTGAAATCTTTTGTAAAAGCTGAAAACGTCAATTCCATTGTTATTACAGTTCCAGCGGCTTTTAAAAATAACCAAAAGGAAGCAACAAGAGAAGCCGCAAAATTAGCAGGCTTCAATCATATAGAATTGTTACAAGAACCAGTTGCTGCATCAATGGCTTATGGTTTAGATTCAGACAAAAAAGATGGTTTTTGGTTGGTATTTGACTTTGGTGGAGGAACTTTTGATGCTGCACTTTTGAAAGTTGAAGAAGGTATAATGAAAGTAATTGATACCGAAGGAGACAACTATCTTGGTGGTAAAAATTTGGACTTTGCCATTGTTGATGAAATCATTCTGCCATATATCGAAGAAAATTTTGTGATTGATTCTGTATTAGCAGACGATACAAAAAAACAAATTTTGCGAAACGCAATGAAATTTTTCGCAGAAGAAACTAAAGTTGCCCTTTCTTTTAATGAAACTCATAATATTTTATCTGATTTAGGAGACCTTGGTGAAGATGATGAAGGAGAAGAAATTGAATTAGATATTACTGTTACACAGGAAAATATTACAAAAGCACTCTCACCTGTTTTTCAAAAAGCAATTGACGTAAGTAAAAAATTGTTACAGCGTAATAATTTAAAAGGCTCGTCTTTAGATTCATTAATACTTGTTGGAGGGCCAACATTTTCGCCTGTTTTACGGAAAATGTTAGAAGGACAAATCTGTAAGCCTGATACGAGTGCTGACCCAATGACGGTAGTTTCAAAAGGTGCTGCATTGTACGCTTCTACAGTTGATGTTTCAGAGGAAGTAAGAGAACAAACAAGAGACAAAACCAAAATTCAATTAGAAATCGCAAACGAATCTTCAACGGTAGAAACAGAAGAATTTGTGCCTATCAAAATTTTAGCAGACAAAACAGAAGGAGATATTCCTGAAAAAGTATTTGCAGAAGTTACAAGAGGCGACAAAGCTTGGTCAAGTGGGAAAGTTGAAATTAATACGATTGGTGAAGTTGTAGAAATTCAATTAAATGAAGGTAAAACCAATGTTTTTGAAGTTACTCTGTTTGACGACAAAGGAAATGTTTTAGAGAGTGAGCCTTCAAGTTTCAACATAATACAAGGTTCAAAAATAGGTAGTGCTACATTAGCTTACAATGTAGGAATTGAGTTAAAAGATAGAGCAACTGGGAAAATTATTTTTAGGACGGTTAAAGGTTTGGAGAAAAACAAATCATTTCCTTCCGTTGGCATCGCAAATGGGCTGAAAACTCAGAAACAAATTCGACCAGGAATGGATTCAGATTTTATCAAAATACCCGTTTACGAAGGTGAGTATGGTTCAGAAGGCACTAGAGCAATATATAATGAACATGTAAATACAATTAAAATATCAGGAGCCGACCTTCCATCACTTCTTCCCGAAAATAGTGATGTAGATTTAACGGTCAATATTGATAGATCGGAAAAAATTACTGTCACAGCCTACTTTCCATATTTAGATTATACACACGAAGTTGAAGCGACTAGTTTCAAAGAATCTCTTCAGACGGATTGGTTGAAAGATGAACTTAGAAAAGCTAAGGGCAGTCTAGTTGAGTTAAAAGAAGAACCCAATTCTGATGGTACGATCATAGAACAAATTGAACAAGAAGTTCATGAGACTGAAAAAGCATTCAAGTCAAATCCAAATGATATCGACACACAAAAACAAGTTGTCTCTAATTTAAGAAAGTCTTTAAAAAAGATTGACGATATAAATGAGGTTGGTGAATGGCCAAAATTAGAAGAAACGCTAAAAGAAGAATTCTACCGTTTGGAAAAAGCCAATAACGAACTAGGTAATGAAAAGACCACACAAGTTGTTAATCAATTCCGTACGCAATTAGATGAAGTAATTCGAAGCAAGGAAGTAAAACTCGGCAATGGATTATTAGAAGAAATCAACGGTTTTTTCATTCAATTGACTCTGGTTTATCAGTTAATTGGCCTTATTAGAGGCTTTAATAGCAACTTTGAGTCACATAACTGGAAGGACAGTCATAGAGCAAGAAATCTTATTAATGAAGGACTTCAAATTATAGGCGAAAATCCTAGTGTAGATGAGCTACAGCCTGTCGTAAAATCTTTGTTTGATCTTATACCAAATGATGAACGACCAAGCGGTGACGATTCTGTTTTAGTTGGTTAGTAAAAAGCTTCAAAATGATTATTAGAAACAAAACATTGCTTACTCTCATCTTTCTAGCATTGACTATATCGTCCTGTGAAAGCGAAAAAGAAAGAGAGCAACGCCAAGCTAGAGAAGAATTGCAAAGAATTGAATTGGAAGAAAAGCGCAAAGCTGAAGAGGCTGAACGTGCATTTCAACTGGAGCAGAATCGCATTGCGGAGGAAAAACGTGAGGAGGAGAAGCGAAAAGTCAGAGAAGCGCGACTTGAAAGAGAGAGAGTCAAAAAAGCCATCTATGATAAGTATATCAACAATTCGTTGCGTACTGGTTCCACACCATATTCACGTTATTTTGGAAGTAATTCAACTTGTGATTACCAAGGTTGTTCAAAAATAAAAGTGACAACGAGTAACTCTGATGTTATAGTAACTCTCAAAAAAAATGGTAATGTGGTACGTCATGCTTTTATTAGTTCAGGCAGTAGCTATACATTTTCATTTCCAAATGGCACATACCAGCCATTTTTTTACTACGGTAAGGGCTGGAACCCTGAAAAGAAAATGAAAGGTGGAAAAATGAAAGGTGGTTTTATTGCCAACGAAAGTTTTGGGAAGGATGACCCTCAATCATTGAGCAATAATATTTTAGAGTATGAGCTGATTTTACAAGAAAATGGAAACTTCAGTACTCGACCTAGTAATCCAGATGAAGCGTTGTAAATGAAACTAACCCACGCAATACATTTAGGACTTGACTTCGCTTCCATTGCAAGAATGAAAGATGGAGAGCCTCGTATTATAAAGACTGATGTATTGCGAGAAGAGATACCTATGTGTGTTTATGTGAACAAAAGCGGAGCAATTCAAGTTGGTGATAGGGCATTGAGTGCTCACAAGCGTGTTGCATTAAAATCTCAAAAAAGTTGGGATTCTTCATCACAAAATTCATTTGTAGAGTTTACGAGAACATTAGGCACCGATAAAACTTATTACAGTTCAAATGCCAATAAAGCATTTACTTCTGAAGAATTTTTAGCAGAAGTCATCAAATCACTTTTATCCTATGAAAAGGAAGAGGAAATAAAGTTAGCAGTTATTACTGTTCCAGACGACTTTAAATATAATCAAAAAGAGGCGGTGAGAAATGCGGGTGAATTGGCAAGCTTGCAGCAAATTGAACTCATTCAAGAATCTATCGCTGCATCATTATCCAATGGTTTAGACTCAAATAAGAAAGATGGTTTTTGTTTGGTTTTCAATTTTGGAAGTAAAACCTTTAGTGCTTCACTTCAAAAAGTCTTTAATGGTATTATAAAAGTTATCGATACCGAAGGAGATAACTATTTAGGTGCTGTTAATTTAGATTTTGCAATTGTCGATAACATCATTCTGCCATATTTACGAGAGAATTATAAAATAGACAGCTTCATAAAAAATGTTGAAAAACTGCAATCGCTAAGGCAGTTACTCAAGTTTAATGCGGTAAATGCCAGAGAAAAATTGTCCTTTAACGAGACATATTTTATTTACTCTGATTTGGGAGATATACCCGGAGAGGATGACGAAGGAGAAGAATTTGAATTAGATATTACAGTAAATCAAGCTGATATATCAAGAGCACTTTCGCCTGTTTTTCAAAAAGCAATAGAAGTTAGTAAAAGCCTTTTAGAACGTAACAATTTAAAAGGTTCTTCATTAGATGCTTTAATTCTTGTTGGTGGTCCAACGTTTTCACCAGTTTTACGAAAAATGTTGGAAGCACAAATTTGCAAACCTGACACAAGTGCAGACCCAATGACGGTGGTTTCAAAAGGTGCTGCCCTATATGCATCAACGGTAGATGTTTCAGAAGAAGTAAGAGAACAAACCAGAGACAAAACAAAGATTCAATTGGAAATAGCAAACGAGTCTTCAACAGTTGAAACTGAAGAATTTGTTCCGATTAAAATTTTAGCAGACAAAACAGAAGGAGAAATCCCTGATAAAGTATTTGCAGAAGTTACAAGAGGTGATAAAGCTTGGTCAAGTGGAAAAGTTGAAATCAATACAATTGGGGAAATTGTAGAAATTCAACTTAACGAAGGAACAACCAATGTTTTTGAAGTAGTTCTATTTGACGACAAAGGGAATATTTTAGAAAGTGAACCATCAAGTTTCAGCGTCATTCAAGGTTCTAAAATTGGAAGTGCAACATTACCCTATAATGTGGGTATTGAGTTAAAAGATAAAGCAACTGGGAAAATTATTTTTAAGACGGTTAAAGGTTTGGAGAAAAATCAATCTATTCCTGCAATGGGAATTATCTATGGATTTAAAACAGCAAAAGCTATTCGTCCAGGAGTAGAATCTGATTTCTTGAAAATTCCAATTTATGAAGGTGATCACGGAGCAGAGGGAACAAGAGCGATCTTCAATGAACACATTACTGACATTATCATCAGCGGAGCTGATTTACCTTCCCTTTTACCAGAAAATAGTGATTTTGATTTGACTGTTAATGTAGATAGGTCACAACAAATTACTGTTACGGCTTATTTTCCATCTATAGATTTTTCCACTGAATTAAATGTTCAACGTCAATCTAGGACTGTTTCTCTCGATATTGTAAAAGACTTGCTTTTTGAATTAACGGAAAAAGAAGTATTGTCCAGCAATCAATTTCAAAACTATTTTGAAAAGTTATCAGAACCAAGAAATAAGTATGATTTAGATGCACTCATAATGATTCAACAAGAGTTAAAAGCTTATGGAAGGAAAGCATAAACCTATACTGCATAAAGGACAATCCGTTGATAAGAAATACAAGGTTACTTTCTTTCTGAAGAAAGGAAGTAATGCCGAAACATATCGAGTAAAAGACGAAAAAGACAAAATCAAACTATTAAAGCTA
>JABAYK010000148.1:0-2737 GCA_018609045.1 Flavobacteriales bacterium | reverse complement strand
ATTGCATAGAACCCAATTTGACGGAAATGGTGAAGTTTTAGAAATTGAAGTTTTAAAGAAAATCAAGCATCCTAATTTGGTTAACTTTTGTGATAGTGGCGAACTTCTTTTAGTTGGTCAAAAATATGCTTACGCAATTTTTGATTTCATCAGTGGTGAAACCTTGGCGGATAAGCTCAAAAGAGAAGAATACATAAATCCTTATGAAGCTAAAGGTATCGTTTCAGGTGTTTTAAATGGATTAAACTATTTGCATACTCTTGATAAGCCAATTATCCACAACGACCTGACTAACTTAAATGTTATGTTGGATTTATCAGGTAAAATTGTCATCCCAAAAATCATTGATTTAGGGTACGCTCGATATTTAAATCAACCCAACAAGGACTACTTAAAAGACGGTTTAAAACCATTTTATCAACCTAATGAAGCGTTCAATAAAGTGTTTTCAGTTCGAAGTGATGTTTTTTCGGCTGGAGCATTGTATTATCATTTGTTGGAAGGTTTACCTCCATGGTTCATTGAAATATCAAAATACAAGGTCGATAACCAAAAGTTAGAAGACGCTGTAATTGAAGAGCGTAGAAAACCTTTGAAATTTTTATCAGTTACAGACCAACATACCCAAAACGTTATCGGTAAAGCGCTTCAGCCAAATGCTGAAAATCGGTTTAAAAGTGTTCAAGACTTTATAAAAGCAATGAATGGCGAAATAGAAGTACAACAACTTTCTTCGCCAAAAGAAGTGACGAAACCGAAGCTTAAAGAAATTAAAAAGGGTAAAGGGTTCTCGGCTATCGCAGGAATGCAAGACCTTAAAGACACTATTCAATTGGATGTAATAGATGCATTAAACGAAAAAGAGCGCTACGCAGAATATGGATTAACTATCCCAAACGGAATGTTACTTTATGGCCCTCCGGGTTGTGGCAAAACCTTCTTTGCAGAAAAAATGGCTGAAGAAATAGGTTTTAATTTCTATCAGCTCAAACCATCTGATATACAGAGTAAGTATATCAATGAATCTCAGGAAAAGATTAAAAATCTATTTGATGAGGCAAGAGAAAATGCACCGAGTATCATTTTTATGGACGAACTGGATGCGGTTGTTCCTAATCGGGATAACTCTAACGTAAACCACATGAATACAAGTGCTGTTAATGAGTTTTTAGCTCAAATGAATAATTGTGGTGATGACGGCATATTTATAATTGGAGCAACCAATAGGCCTAATTCCATTGATCCTGCAATTCTGAGAGCCGGCCGATTGGACAAGGTAATTTACTTACCACCTCCTGATCTTGATGCCCGAGAATTAATGTTCAAACTGTATCTGGAAAAAAGGCCAAGGGAAGTCGGGTTAAATTATTCAGATCTTGCTAGAGCAACAGAAAAATATGTTTCAAGTGATATCAAATTTCTTTGTGACGAAGCCTCAAGAACAGCACTGAAATTGAATACAAGAGTTTCAAAGGAAATTTTACTCAGTACAATTAAAAACAATAAACCTTCAATTTCGCTAAAAGAATTACATAGCTATATTGCTATTAGAGCAAAAATGGAAGGTTTGTCTGAAAATAATGACCGGCCAAGCATTGGTTTTAAATATTAACAAATGGAAGAATTAGATTTTAGAAAGTTATTACTAAAAATGTCGTTTTGCGTAATGGCTTGCGATGGTGACATTGACCCAGAAGAAATAAAGTTAATTAGGGAATTGGATTCTAACGAGGGTTTATTTCAATTAGAAGATTTAGACAGTAGGCTTAATTCCATGTTGGTTAATATCAATGAACAGGGTCTGATTTATTTAAAAGAATTTATTTCTGAATTAGGTGAATGTAACCTTTCTAATGAACAAGAACTTAAGGTCGTAGAGATTGCAATAAAAATGATTGAAGCTGACAACGTAGTATTATACAGTGAGATTAAATTTTTCAAACTTATTCACTCCCAGCTCGATATATCTGATGATGACATTTTGTCAAACTTCTCCACTGTTAACGATATTGAATATTACGTTGAACAAGATATTAAAACAGCTAATTATCTGGAAAAAATTTCATCAGATTACTTTAACAATCATACTCTACCAACATTCCAATCAATATATGAAATCGAAAATGTAGTTGATAAAGAGAAGGATTCTGATGGCAATTAGTATTAAGTTAATTCTTGCTATTAGCTTATTAATATGTCTATTTGATATGCCATACGGATATTACCAATTCGTGCGTCTTTGTGCATTTATTGGTTTTGGTTTTCTTGCTTTCAAATCTTATAAAATTGAGGATAACAATATGTTAATCCTTTATGCAGGATTGGCAATCCTCTTTCAACCATTTTATAAAATTGCACTTGGAAAGGAAATTTGGATTATTGTGGACTTAATTGTTGGAATTGGTTTATTGGCAGGTTTAATAATAGGGATAATAAAAACCAAACGCTAAAAGCCATACACATTGTCAAGTCGCGCGAAAAGCCAACCGCACAATCCCAAACTTACCAAAGAGTATGTCTTGCCAACGCGACAATCATAACGCAATCAACCGCCAGTGAGTAACAGCCACTACAAGGCAAATGCTAGCGATAGTGTAAATTTGAAACGATATGTCTCGTACAATTGATAGAAAGAAACCCGAAGTTCAACCCTTTAACACCGCACTTTCCTTAGTGGCTGGGCGTTACTTCAAATAAACCGCAAAACTCAATACCAATTGATGCTGTTCGGTCTGGT
>JABAYK010000116.1:27882-45945 GCA_018609045.1 Flavobacteriales bacterium | reverse complement strand
GCCAATACCCAACTCATAAATTTCATCGATAATAAGGTTCCAATAAATTGATGCTTTTTCGGGTTTGGTAAATACTTTTCCCAAAAGCATAAAATATCTTCCTAAATGGTATAGAAAATTCATTGCCTCAAAAATAACATTAAAACCTGCTGTTAATAATTGAAAAAAACTAACCCATAAACAATTTAAAGTGAAAATATGTATTGGTATTTTTGAACCATGAAGAAGTACGGAATTGTTTTTATTTTTTTTACCGCTCTTTTGGTAAGTTCTTGCGCCATATTTAAAAAGGCAGATAAGTGTAACTGCCCAGACCAAGCTCCTTCAAAAGCAAAAAAAACATCAAGGCAATACAAATAATTTGAACCGCGAAACTTTTACCCAAAACTTACAGCCTTTTCTTCCTGTTGGCACCACCGACATGGTTTTTGACTTGGTAAAAGATGTAAAGTTGAAATTGAAAATTACCAAATCAAGAAGTACAAAGTTTGGTGATTATCGCTCCCCTTATAAGGTAGATTACCACACCATAACCATAAATGGCAATATGAATCCTTTGGCCTTTTTAATCACTTTGGTGCATGAAATTGCCCACCTAAAAGTGTATTTGGGTCACAAGAATCAAGTTTCGCCGCATGGTATAGAATGGAAAAGCACTTTCAAAGATTTAATGATTCCGTTTTTAAACCCTTCTGTTTTTCCTGATGATATTTTAAGGCTTTTGGCTAAACACATGATTAACCCAAAGGCATCTACAACATCTGATGTTAATTTGTATGCAGCTTTAAAAGCACTTAATAAAGAGCCAACAAAACCAATGGTTTCTCAACTAAATATTGGTGATGTTTTTATGTATAAAAATGGCAAATTTGAAAGAGGTGAAAAAAGACGCACAAGAATTATTTGTTTTAAATATCCAACCCAAAAACCTTATTTATTTAGCCCACTAACGGAGGTAGAAATTATCTAATTGTAAAGTAATTATTAAGGCCCAAATACGCTATAATATTTAGTATTTTCGCCAATATTTAAAGGACATGGAAAACACTTATTGCGTAATAATGGCTGGAGGAATTGGAAGTAGGTTTTGGCCAATGAGCACAACCGAAAAGCCAAAACAGTTTTTAGATGTTTTGGGTGTAGGAAAATCTTTGTTAAGGCAAACCTACGAAAGGTTATTACCTGTTTGTCCGCCCGAAAATATTTTGGTTGTTACCAACGAAGCATACAAAAGCTTGGTAGCACAAGATATTCCTGAAATGCTTGAAGAGCATATTTTATGTGAGCCCATGCGAAGAAATACGGCCCCTTGTATAGCTTTTGCTTCATACAAGATAAAAGCTATAAACCCCAACGCAACTATTCTTGTTTGTCCTTCAGACCATTTGGTACTAAAAGAAGAAGCCTTTACCAATACCATGAAATTGGCAGTAGAACAAGCTAGAAACAATGATAGCTTGGTAACCTTAGGCATAAAACCAAATAGACCTGACACAGGTTATGGTTACATTCAATTTATTGAAGAAAATACACACCCTGATGAAAGGGTAAAAAAAGTAAAAACCTTTACCGAAAAACCATCTTTAGAAATTGCCCAACAATTTTTGGAAAGCGGCGATTTTTATTGGAACTCTGGCATATTTATTTTTAATGTGCAAACCATTATTAATTCTTTTGATGAGCATTTGCACGACATGCACATTTTGTTTTCAGAAGGAATAGGAAACTTTTACTCTGAAGGCGAAAAGAGTTTTATTTTAAAAACTTTTCAGCAATGCCCAAATATTTCTATTGACTATGGCGTAATGGAAAAATCAAAAAGTGTTGATGTGGTTTTGGCTGATTTTGGTTGGAGTGACTTGGGTACTTGGGGCTCTTTAAATGAGCAACTTAAAAAAGATGCAGATGGAAATGCAGTAGTTGGAAAAAACGTAAATCTTCATGATTCAAAAGATTGCATTATTCACATGCACGGCAACCAAACAGCTGTTATACAAGGCTTAGAAGATTACATTGTAGTTTTTGCCAACAACACTTTGCTTATTTCAAAAAAGGAAAAAGAGCAAGACATAAAAGGTTTTGTAAATCAACTAAAGTTGAAAAAATAAAAAAGGCCTTTTAAGAATTTTCTCAAAAGGCCTTATCAATTTCTAATTGTTTTCAGACTATAAACTACCAATCATTTTACTTGGGTCAACCCAAGCATCAAATTGCTCGGCAGTTAAATAACCTAAATTAACAGCTTCTTCTTTTAAAGTAGTTCCATTTGCATGGGCTGTTTTGGCGATTTTAGCTGCTTTTTCGTAACCAATATGTGTATTCAAAGCAGTAACCAACATCAGTGAGTTATTTAGTTGTTGCTTGATACGAGCATAATTTGGTTCAATTCCAACTGCACAATTCTCATTAAACGAAACACAAGCTTCACCCAATAATTTGGCAGACATCAATATGTTGTAAGCCATCATTGGTTTAAAAACATTCAATTGAAAATGTCCATTCATTCCCCCTGTGGTTACAGCAACATCGTTACCAATAACTTGAGCACAAACCATAGTTAAAGCTTCGGCTTGGGTTGGATTAACTTTTCCAGGCATAATTGAAGAACCTGGCTCGTTAGCAGGAATTATCAATTCACCAATTCCTGAGCGTGGCCCAGAAGCTAAAAGCCTTACATCATTGGCAATTTTCATCAAACTAACTGCCAATTGTTTTAATGCACCATGTGTTTCTACAATAGCATCGTGAGCTGCCAAAGCTTCAAATTTATTTTCGGCAGTTTTAAATGGATAACCTGTAAATTCTGAAATTTTTTGAGCAACCAATTCTGAGTATCCTTTTGGTGTATTAATTCCTGTTCCTACTGCAGTGCCGCCTAAAGCAACTTCACTTAAGTGAGCTAAAGTATTTCTTAAAGCCTTTAAACCATAATTTAATTGAGCAACAAAACCCGATAATTCTTGTCCAACAGTTAAAGGCGTAGCGTCCATCAAATGAGTTCTTCCAATTTTAACAACATCCATAAAGGCTTTAGATTTTGCTTCTAAAGTATCTCTCAAAACTTCTACCCCGGGTATGGTAGTTTCAACAACCATTTTATAAGCCGCAATATGCATTCCTGTTGGGTATGTATCGTTTGATGATTGAGATTTATTTACATCATCGTTTGGGTGAATTAATGGGGTTCCTTCACCTAAAGTATTTCCTGCAAGAACATGAGCTCTATTTGAAACCACCTCATTTACATTCATGTTAGATTGAGTACCCGAACCTGTTTGCCAAACCACCAATGGAAATTGATCATTTAATTTATCAGCTAAAATTTCATCACAAACTGCAGAAATTAACTCCATTTTTTCTTTTGGCAAAACACCTAACTCGAAATTTGTATAGGCTGCAGCTTTCTTCAAATACGCAAATCCTTTGATAATTTCGTTAGGCATTTGGTGAGTATTTGTGCCTATTTTAAAATTGTTTCTTGACCTCTCGGTTTGGGCGCCCCAATATTTATCGGCAGGTACTTTTACATCGCCAATTGTGTCTTTTTCTATTCTAAAATCCATGATGAAATATTTTTTACAAATGTATGAGTCAAAAAGGTAAAAAAGTGAGTTTTTATTTAAAGTAAAAAGTTAATTTTGGCAAAAATTCAAGGTAATGGCATACTTAGGCACTTTATTATTCTTTTTGGTAATTACAATGGCATTTTGGTTGTTGATTTTTTTGGCAATGTTTATTCCATATTGGATTACCTTACAAGTTATAGATACCTTCAACCCTGAGTTAGGCGAAAGACTTTTTGGCGATAAAAAAGCCTAATAGTTTAAAACAAATTTCTTACATTTTCTGGAGGCCTACCAATTACAGCTTTGTTGTTTGAAACAACAATTGGTCTTTCAATTAATTTCGGGAATTTCAACATAACACCAATCCATTCTTCTTCTGTCAATTCTTGGCCTTTATAGTTTTCTTTGTACTCAGGCTCATCTTTTCTAATTAGGTCTTTAGCTTTAATATTAAGCATTTGTAAAATCTGCCTATACAATTATACAAAACAAAATTCTCCTTCTTTTAACGAATCGGGACAAATTATTTTGGTGGATTCGGCAGGTACTTACACAATTACAATTTTTGATGTGAATGGCTGCCAAAACTCTGACAATGTTGTAATTAGAGAATATCCTGCGCCTACAATTAATTTACCTGACGATACTGCTTTTTGTAAAAACGTAGCCTTTAACCTTAATCTAAATGCTGGGGCTGGTATTAATTATATCTACAATTGGAATACGGGAGCTACAACTCAAAACATCCAAGCTTCTTCACCAGGTACTTATGCTGTTACGGTAACTACTCCTGAGTTCTGCGATTCTGAAGCTAAAATTAATATTGGCGAAGTTCCCCTGCCTAAATCTCAGCTTGAAAATGATACTTTGGTTTGCTCAGGAACCTTATTGGAACTAAATGTTTACAACGAAGGGTATACTTACTTGTGGAATAACGGTTCTTTAGATTCTGCTATTTTGGTGGATACTTCGGGTTTATATGCCGTGAGGCTAAGAAATAAGTATTGTACTCTTAGAGATACTGCTTTTGTTCAATACGATTATGTACCCTTTGTTAATCTTGGGCCTGATTCTATCCTTTGTCAGGGAGAAGTTGTGGTGCTTGATGCATTTTTCCCAAATTCTAACATCAATTACATTTGGCAAGATGGGTCTAATGACACTACTTTTAATGCAACTTTTGCCGGAGAGTATTCTGTGCTACTTAACAACAGATGTGGATCTTTCTTAGACAACATAAACCTTTTTTACGAGGATTGTTCTAACATTTATATGCCTAACTCTTTCTCGCCTAATGGTGATGGTGAAAATGATTTTTATAGGGTGTTCTCTGACCAAAATTTCACTTTCTTCGAACTGCAAATTTTTAACAGATTTGGGGAACCTGTCTTCCAGGCTTCTTCTCCTGATGTTTCGTGGGATGGAACTTTTAACGGAGAACACTCTCCTATAGGGGCTTACACAATTTAAATTAGGTTCGCTTCTGATCTTGATCCTGCCGGCGGTATTTACGACCAAGTAGGTGTGGTTATGTTGTTACGTTAGTCTCTTTTTTTTAGATTCGATTATATTTGCCGGATTGCAAAAATTTTTGATTTTAGATTGCAATCATTATTTCACTAAATTAGATTTTTAAAAGCTTAAATGGCAAAATATAAAATTGGACTTTTCCTCATTTTTTCAGTGTTCTTTTTTGCCATTGTAAAAAACACAAAAGCTCAGTGTGGTGCTAATATTGATTTTAACACTTGGCAACAACAGGCTCGAATTGCAAACGGAAACTGGAGTGTAAATGCTGCAGGAAACTCAGTTACACAGTCTGTTAATGGAGACCCTACATTTTTCACAAGCCAAGATACCTTCATCAATGTAATTATTAACGGCACAATTAGGGTTAACGATGTAGGAGATAATGATTGGGTAGGATTTGTTTTTGGATATAAAGACCCAATTTCGCCAAATACAGATTCATCAAATTTTTATCTGTTCGATTGGAAGCAGCAAACACAAAACTTAGTAGGCAACAATGGGCAAGAAGGTTTTGCTTTGGCAAAAGTAGAAGGTGTATTTGATTGGAACAACGCCAATACATTCAGACCTTACTTTTGGGGTCACCAAAATACGCCTGGAGTTTTCGAAATTTTGGACACAGATTACGGTAATACCATAGGATGGGTAGCGCAAACTGATTATGATTTCTCTCTAACCTACACAAGCAATACCATTAGAATAGTAATTAATAATGATACAATTTTTGATATTCAAGGTTGTTATGAGCCAGGAAAATTTGGATTTTATAATTATTCTCAACAAGATGTGGTTTACTCCAATTTTTCATATTCGGTAAAGGCAGATTTTACCATCAGTTCAACTCAAGTTTGTTTAGGAGACACGACCGATTTAACTGGAATAACAGATACTTGTGCAAATACAAGCACTACCTACGCTCAAATTACAAATTGGGATTGGGACTTTGGAGACAATACCTCAAGTACCGATACCAATACAACTCACTTTTATGGCAATGCTGGAAACTACGTTGTAACATTAGTAGTAACTGATAACCTTGGTTGTAAAGACACTGCATATAAAAATATTGTTGTAGATACTGTTCCAAATGTTTTTATTGGAAATGATACCACCATCTGTGAATTCGACCAAACCACATTAGATGCAGGTGCTGGCTTTACATATTTGTGGAATGATAATTCTACTAACCAAACTTTGGTAATTGACACCATTGGCAGTTATGCAGTAACCATAACCGATGGCAATGGGTGCTCAAGTAATGACACCCTTGTTTTAACAGGTTTGGATGTGCGACCCAATGCCAAAATTAATTTTGGAAGTGGTTTAATCATAGACACTTCCTTGTGTATTCAAGATGATACTACTAGAATTCCCTTTAATGTTATTTCGGGAAATGGATTTGGGAAATTTACTGGAAACGGAATTTTCAATGCGGATTCAGGTTATTATGTAGGCCGATTATCTGGTGGAGGAATTGATACGGTTATTTTAACCTTTACAGATACAACTTCCACAAACAGATGTACATCTTTAGACACCGCTTTGGTGCAAGTTTTCCCTGTAATAGCTATTACTGCCGATACAAGTTTGTGTATTTCTGCAAACTCTTTTAACCTAACTTCTTCACCTGATAGTGGAGCTTGGTCTGGAATTGGAATTACAGATACGGCACTCGGCACATTTGACCCCTCTATAGTTGGAGTAGATACCATATTCGTTAAATATGAAGTTACCCAACAAGGTTGCACCAATATAGATTCTTCACAAATAATTTTATATTCTTCTCCTCCAGCCGTATCACAAAACTTAACTTTTTGCGAAGACTCAGCTACTTTAGGATATTATACCCTCGATTTAACTTCACTAAACTCCAATATTAATCTAGGTTTAGGCCATACTATCAATTGGCTCGACAAAACTTATAATGCCATAGGAAATCCTAATAATTATCAAGCACAAAATCTTGATAGTATTTATGCAGAAGTTGACGATGGAGGAGTTTGTATAGATACAGCTTTAGTTCTTTTTACCATTGATACTATTCCATTTTTCTCATTTGGTATTTCCGATACCATTTGTTCGAACGATAGTTTGACATTAGACTTTGGCGTTTCAGGGTTTTCTTATTTATGGGACAATACAGCTTCAAATCAAACACGAATAATAAAAACTCCGTATAAATATTGGGGAACCTTAACCAACCCTACTACTGGTTGCTTTTTTACAGATACTTTTTTGTTGCTAAATGATACAATTCCAAACCTTAGGCTTAACGATGTTTCAATTTGCGAAGGCGAAAGTGTTGTTCTTAGAACCTTTGGAGGCGGTACTTATTTATGGTCTAATGGAACCACAGAAGATACATTGGCATTTCAACCAACCTCAGATACTGTATTTACCATTTCTGTAACCGACGCAAACTCTTGCACAAATTCTGATACTCTTATTGTTGATTTAGGAGAAGTTACACCTACAGAATTTCAATGCGATGTAATAGCAATTAGGCAAACCTTGCTAAATGCAGGTTATATTGAAATCTCAGATTGTGCTCCAGAAGGATGTTCAATGTATTTCTATAACCCAAATAACCTTTCTTTTACTGATGCTCTTAATGCTGCATTGGCAGTTGGCGGAAACTTAGCATCTATTGAAGGTGTAAATGCAAACAGTGAAATTAATACAGGTTTAAATAATTTAGAGAATGAAATTGGGGCTTTAGCCACAAACCTTTGGATAGGCTATTCAGATGATGGTTTAGGAAACTTCTCTTGGCAAGATGAAAAACCAAATTCATACACTAATTGGAATGGAGTGCCAACTTCAGGTCAATGCGGAGCACTTTTCTCTAATGCTTCAGGTGGAGCTGCAGAAGGAGAATGGGAAACTTTTGTTTGCGGGTCATTATTTCCAAGTATTATTGAAATTGATTTATGCCCTGAAATCACAATACCAGGTGATACCGAAATTTGTTTTCTTGATTCAATTTCAAATGGAGCAATTGTTAAATATGGCTCAAAAAATTATAGCTATAAATGGAGTTATTTAAGTGATACTTCAATGACATTAGGAAATACAGATAGTATATTTTTTAAGCCAACCCAAGATTCTTCATTCTATCTTAAAGTAACAGATAGATATAGCTGCACAAATGCAGATACTTTCTTTATATCGGTTGTAAACACCATTCCTGTTGCTATATGTAAAGACACTGTAGTTTACTTAGACTCAACTGGGCAATTTGTTTTAACGCAGAATTACATCAACAATGGTTCAGCAGATTCTTGTGGAATTGACACTTTAGTAGTTTCAACTGATACCTTAAGTTGTTTAAATCTGGGAACCGATAATTTTCAGCTATATGTATTTGATAATGCAGGAAATGCAGATACTTGTACCTCTATTGTAACAGTTTTTGATACATTAAGACCTAATGCAATTTGCAAAGTCGATACAGGTTATTTGAATGATTCAGGGGTAGTAGTAATAAGCGCGTCTCAATTTGATAATAACTCTACAGATAATTGTGCTATTGATTCTATTTGGATTTCTGACACTCTAATATCCTGCACTGATACTGGTAATTATAATATTTGGTTTTTTGTCTCAGATATTTCAGGAAATATTGATTCATGTCAAACCAGTGTTCTTATTTTAGATACCATTAACCCAACCATCACCTGCCCATCCGATACAATTTTCAGCAACGATTCAACTTTTTGCCATTTGGTTGATTCTTTGGCTCAGCCTATTTTTAATGATAATTGTGGTATTGCTTCCATCATCAATTCTTTTAACAATACGTCATTTTTAAATGATACTTTTCTTGTTGATACACATTTAATTTCTTGGACGGTTACAGACTTTTCTGGCAATTTCAACTCATGCTCATTTAACTTAATTGTTGTTGATAATGAGGCTCCAACCATTGTTTGCCCTAATGACACCGCAATTGGTTTTTGTTTAGATTCTTTGGTTTATTCTCTTCCTGTTTTTTCTGATAATTGTGCGGGGGCTACTCTTGCTCTTGATTCGGGTTTTGGGTCGGGTAATGCCTTTCCTATTGGATTTAATACTGAATATTATTCTGTTACTGATGCTTATGGTAATTCGGCTTCTTGTTCTTTTTCTGTTTTTGTAGATACCATTCCTTACCTCCAACTTGGGCCTGATACTTCCATTTGCGATTACGATGAAATTGTGCTTTCTGCAGGCATTCCTTTTAACGCCGGTGCTGATTCTGCCTTTTCTTATGTGTGGCAAGATTCTTCTTCTGCGGCATCTTTTACCGCCAATGCTTTTGGTACTTATTGGGTTACCAAAACCGATTCTTTTGGTTGTATTGCTTCTGATTCTATATCTCTTGGTATTTTCATTTCGCCCGCTATGCCGTTTTTTAATGATACAAGCATTTGTATTGGCGATTCGTTAACCCTGCGTGCAGGACCCGATGGTAATTTTTCTTACTTGTGGGGAGACTCAACTACCAATGTTTCTTTTTCAACTTTACCTACCGATTCTGCTTTTTATTCTGTTATCAAAACTGACTCTAACAATTGTTTTATCCACGATTCTGTTTTTGTTGCAGTCAATCCTTTGCCTACTCCTAATTTAGGTAATGATACTTCTATTTGCGAAGGCCTATTTTTAACTTTTAGTGTATCTCAAGCTTTCGAAGGTTACGTTTGGAGCGACTCCTCTAGTTCATTTTCTATTCTTACTGATTCGGCAGGTACTTACTCGGTTACTGTTACCGATATTAACAAATGTGTTAATGCCGATACTGTTGTGTTAAGTATTTTATCTGCTCCGGTAATCAACTTTGTAGTTTCTCATGATTCTGTGCCCATTGTAAATACCGATGATTCTTCTAGGGTGTGTGATGGTGTTGATGTTCAAATTCAGGTTGAAGATTCTACTCTTACTCTTTACTTATGGAGCAATGGTAATCCTAACAGAAGTATTTCGGTTAACACAACCAACAATTACAATGTTCTGGTTTTCGACTCTAACAACTGTAACAACAATGCTACTTACAAAGTGGTGGTAGATACTATTCCTTTTGTAAACCTTGGGGCTGATACTGCCATTTGTTTGCTTGATTCTATCTCCTTTGATGCAGGGCCTAATTTGTTGAGCTATGCTTGGAATGTAGGGCCAACTTCTCAATCTATTACTGTTGACTCTGCGCGTGTTTATTCTGTTGTTGTTACAGACTCTAACAATTGTGTGAATACTGAATCGATTGTGCTTATTATTGACACATTGCCCAATGTTTCTCTAGGGAACGATACTACCATTTGTTTGAGAGACCAAATTGCTATTTCGCCAGGTACAAATTTTGTTTCTTACCAATGGAGTTTCTTTGCTCCTGATACACATACTGTAAATATCTCAACGGCCAATAGTTATTGGGTTACTGTTACAGATGCCAATGGGTGTTCGGCTTCTTCTGATACTTTAACCCTTACCAACGATACGTTGCCTAACATTCAACTTGGGCCCGACCAAAGTATTTGTTTGGGTGATTCTGTTTTCTTAGATGCTGGGTTTGGGCTTGCTTCTTACTCTTGGAACAACAGTGTGAATGTTCAATCTCAAACTGTTTTTTCTACAGGTAGTTACATTATTAATGTGGTAGATTCTAACCAATGCCTCGGTTCTGATACTTTTAATCTTGTTGTTAATAATTTACCTGTGGTTAACTTAGGCTCTAACAAAAGATATTGTGATGGAGTTGGTTTTAACTTACAGCTTACAGCTAACCAAGGGCCTCCTTATGCGTCTTATTCTTGGTCTACGGCCCAAACCGGCCAAGGAATTACTATTTGTAATCAACCTGGAGGTTGCTTAAATGTTATTTCGGTTTTTCCTGATACTATTTGGGTAAGAGCTACTGATGTTAATGGATGTGTTAATACTGACACTATTACTATTGACATTGGGGCTAATCCTCCTGTTTCGGTGTCGGTTTCTGATACGTCGTACTGTTCTGACGAAACCAAAAGTATTGTGCTTGATGCAGGCCCAGGGTTTGCCACTTACAATTGGACAAAACAAAATTCTCCTTCTTTTAACGAATCGGGACAAATTATTTTGGTGGATTCGGCAGGTACTTACACAATTACAATTTTTGATGTGAATGGCTGCCAAAACTCTGACAATGTTGTAATTAGAGAATATCCTGCGCCTACAATTAATTTACCTGACGATACTGCTTTTTGTAAAAACGTAGCCTTTAACCTTAATCTAAATGCTGGGGCTGGTATTAATTATATCTACAATTGGAATACGGGAGCTACAACTCAAAACATCCAAGCTTCTTCACCAGGTACTTATGCTGTTACGGTAACTACTCCTGAGTTCTGCGATTCTGAAGCTAAAATTAATATTGGCGAAGTTCCCCTGCCTAAATCTCAGCTTGAAAATGATACTTTGGTTTGCTCAGGAACCTTATTGGAACTAAATGTTTACAACGAAGGGTATACTTACTTGTGGAATAACGGTTCTTTAGATTCTGCTATTTTGGTGGATACTTCGGGTTTATATGCCGTGAGGCTAAGAAATAAGTATTGTACTCTTAGAGATACTGCTTTTGTTCAATACGATTATGTACCCTTTGTTAATCTTGGGCCTGATTCTATCCTTTGTCAGGGAGAAGTTGTGGTGCTTGATGCATTTTTCCCAAATTCTAACATCAATTACATTTGGCAAGATGGGTCTAATGACACTACTTTTAATGCAACTTTTGCCGGAGAGTATTCTGTGCTACTTAACAACAGATGTGGATCTTTCTTAGACAACATAAACCTTTTTTACGAGGATTGTTCTAACATTTATATGCCTAACTCTTTCTCGCCTAATGGTGATGGTGAAAATGATTTTTACAGGGTATACTCTGACCAAAATTTTACTTTCTTCGAACTGCAAATTTTTAACAGATTTGGAGAACCTGTGTTCCAGGCTTCTTCTCCTGATGTCTCTTGGGATGGAAATTTTAACGGAAAGCCCTCTCCTATAGGGGCTTACACAATTTATATTAGGTTTGCTTCTGATCTTGATCCTGCCGGCGGTATTTACGACCAAATAGGTGTGGTTATGTTGTTACGTTAAGTTGTGCTTTTTCCAAACATCATCAAATATGCTTTAATAAAGGCATCCAAATCGCCATCCATTACAGCTTGAACATTAGAGGTTTCATAATTTGAGCGTAAATCCTTAACCATTTTATAAGGATGCATTACGTAATTTCTAATTTGACTTCCCCACTCAATCTTCATTTTTGAGCCTTCAATGGTATCACGCTCCTCTTGCCTTTTTCTAATTTCCATTTCGTACAACTTACTTTTCAAAAGTTTCATTGCATTTTCTTTATTCTGTAATTGAGAGCGACTCTCGGTATTTCTAATAATCAAACCTGTAGGTTTATGCTCCAACCTTACTCCAGTTTCTACTTTATTTACGTTCTGCCCTCCTGCTCCACCCGATCTAAAGGTTTCCCAAGAAATTTCAGATTGATTAATTTCAATTTCAATTGAATCATCAACAACAGGAAAAACAAAAACCGAAGCAAATGAAGTATGTCTTTTAGCATTGGCATCAAAAGGAGAAATCCGAACTAAACGATGAACACCATTTTCACCTTTTAAATAACCATACGCAAAGTCACCCTCTATTTCTATGGTAGCGGTTTTTATTCCAGCCTCATCACCCTTTTGATAATCAACTTCTCTTACTTTAAAACCATTTTTCTCAGCCCACATCAAGTACATGCGGTAAAGCATACTGCTCCAATCCTGACTTTCGGTTCCACCTGCTCCTGAGTTAATTTCTAAGATTGCATTGAGGTTATCTTCCTCTGCAGATAGCATATTTTTAAACTCTAAATCTTCAAGAGTTTTATATGCTGTATTGTAAGCATCTTGAAGTTCATCTTCAGATGCTTCCTTTTCATTATAGAGTTCTTGTACTAAAAGTAACTCATCAACATCATCAGAGAGTTTATCAAAGGTTTCTACCCAAAACTTCTTTTTATTGATGGTTTTGATAATTTGTTCTGCTTGCTTTGGGTTATCCCAAAAATTTGGAGCCAACGTTTGTTGCTCCTCATCTGCAAGTTCTAGTTTCTTTTGATCGACGTCAAAGATGCCTCCTTAACGCATCCTGGCGCCTAGCAATCTCGTTGATATGCTCTTGATTAATCATGGTTACAAAAGTATATTTTCTATTTGATCAAAAACATTATTTCATCCCAAATAATATCATTTTCGTAACCCTTTGACAATAAATAATTTGCTATTTTTTTTCTTTTCAGAAATAAGTTTGATTCATTTAACAAAGCCTCTTTTTTCAAAATTAAAGTTCTAATTGTCTTTGTATATTCTTCAGAACTTATGCTTTGAATAGCCTTGGTAACGCTATAGGAGGAAATTTTGTGAATTTTTAAACCTTGAAGTATTTTCCTTCTTCCCCACCTCTTTTGGTTAAACTTACCTCTAACATAAGCTTGGGCAAACCTTTCTTCGTTCAAAAAATTTTCAGAAACTAACTGAGCAATAATAGATTCAATTTTATTAGCAGGAATCTGCCAATCAAATAATTTATTGCGAATACTTTGGTGAGACTTTTCTTGTTTTACGCATAAATTTCTTGCGCGTTGTAAACCTTCTTCAGGTGTTAATGATATTGGTTTTTTGTTTGGGTTGAACATTCAAGATGAAAACAACGAAATTAAAATTTGATTTCGTTATTTTTTTCATCAAAAAAATGATATTCAACCAAGGGATAGTTATCTCTAGGAATAATTGTTACCCATTTCTTATATTTCATAAACCATTTGCGCTGAAAGCCTTTTAGCTTTTTTGTTAAATAAGCTTCAACAAAAGGATGAACATGTAGGGTTAATTTTTTAGCTATTTTGTTCGAAAAAACCAAATTAACCCTTGTTTCGATATCATCTACCATCAAAATAGTAGCTCTAACTTCTTTTGTTCCTCCATTAACTGAAGGCATCATTTCGGTAGTTTTAATATCTACTTCGGGTCTTACTCTTTGCCTTGTTATTTGAACTAAACCAAATTTTGAAGGAGGAAGAATCTGATGTTTGGCCCTATCTTTTGACATTTGCTCTTTTAGCTTATCTACAAGAAGTTTCTTGTGTTCTGCCTTACGCATATCAATAAAATCAACCACAATAATTCCTCCCATATCCCTGAGCCTTAATTGGCGAGCAATTTCATGAGCTGAGTCAAGGTTAACTTTTAATGCTGAGTCTTCTTGATTTTCTTGATTTTTACCAGTATTACCGCTGTTTACATCAATTACATGAAGAGCTTCGGTATGCTCAATTACCAAATAAGCACCAGATGGCATGGTGACATTTATTCCAAAAAGTGACTTAATTTGTCTTTCAATTCCGAAATTTTCGAAAATTGGAATATTGCTTTTGTACTGTTTAAGGATATCAATTCTATCTGGAGCAACGCTGGACAAATAGGCTTTGATTTCTTCAAATAAACCTGGGTCATCAACATGTATTTTATTGAATGAGGGATTTAAAATATCTCTAATAATTGCATTGGATCTATTGATTTCGCCCAAAATTCGCTTTGGAGGTTTAGAACTCTTGAGCCCATTAAATAATGTTTCCCATTTAGAAAAGAGGTTTTGCAAGTCATTATCTAGCTCTGCCACCTTTTTATTTTCGGCAACTGTTCTAATAATAACTCCAAAATTTCTGGGCTTGATGCTCTTTATTAAGGTCTTAAGCCTGTTTCTCTCTTCTCTATTTCTAATTTTTTGAGAACAGGTTACCTTATCAGAAAAAGGAACAAGTACCAAGAATCTTCCCGCTATACTCAATTCACAGGAAACCCTGGGACCTTTTGTAGAAATAGGCTCCTTGGCTATTTGAAGTAAAATATGCTTGTTTGGTGTTAATGCCTCATCTATTCGACCATTTTTATCGATATCTTCCTCAAGCTTAAAACCGTCTAATTTGTAAGTATTTTGCGAACCGTTTATAGCTCCATTTACATACTTTAAAAGAGATTTAAGCTGAGGGCCAAGGTCTAAATAATGCAAAAAGGCATCCTTCTCATATCCCACATCAACAAATGCGGCATTGAGTCCGGTAACCACTTTTTTAACTCTACCAAGGTAAATATCACCCACAGAAAAATCATTACCTGACTTCTCTTGGTGGAGTTCAACAAGCTGTTTGTCTTCCATTAGAGCAATATCAACTGCTTCGGAAGAAGATTGAATAATTAATTCTTTATTCACGGGTACTCCTACTTAGGAAGGTGAAAAAATGCTACTAAGAAAAAAATCTAAAACGGGGAGGTTTAAGGATTATTTTTTCCTTTTATGACGATTTTTTCTAAGCCTTTTCTTCCTTTTGTGAGTAGCGATTTTATGTCTTTTTCTTTTTTTACCGCTAGGCATATCAATTGTTATTTAATTCGGTTAAAAATTTATTAGCTTCAGATTTCAATTCCTTATCTGAAGTATTATCTATTACTTTTTCAAAATCGGTTTTTGCCTTTTCAAAATCACCTAAACTCGCAAAAGTATGGGCCCTGAAATAATATGCTTCCATATTATTATCATCTAATTCAATTACCTTGTTAAATCTATCTAAGGCTTTATCAAATTGTTGAGATTGCACCGATAACAATCCCAATTGAAAATGTGCTCTAATGTTATCAGGATTTTCTTCTAGAACTTCCCTCAACATCATAATTCCTTTCATTGGCGCTGTACCCTCATTTACAATAGCAACTGCTTCGTTAATCTTTACATCTACCGACCTATCAACAGAAACAACTTCGGTTGAATTTCCTTGGTGCGGAGCAAAATAAATAGCAAAACCTATTAAAATTACTGTAACAACAGCTCCTATTTGAGAACCTTTGAGATTAGGCATTATTATTTTTTAACTTTTACGCTAGATTTTACTTTGTGCGTAAAAGTTTTTGATGGTTTAAATGCAGGAATAAAATGTTCTGGGATAATAATACTTGTATTTTTAGAAATATTTCTTCCAGTCTTCTCTGCTCTTTTCTTTACGATAAAACTTCCAAAACCTCTTAAATAAACATTATCACCATTTGATAGTGAATCTTTAATTGACTCCATAAATGCTTCAACTGTATGCTGAACTGCTAACTTCTCAATTCCTGTTTTTTCAGATATCTCGTTAACCACGTCTGCTTTTGTCATAATTCTTCTTTTTTGTTTTTTTATTATCCCTGAAAAATGAGGATGCAAATATATATGTAATAATTATATAGAATACCCTATAATTCAGTTTTTTATAATAATTTTAAATTTCGTGAACTGATAGTATTTATCATTGTTTCCTGAAGTAATGCACAACAAATTTTCAAATTCACTTATTGCTTGGTACCAAGAATATCATCGTAAACTGCCTTGGCGAGAAACAAAAGATGCATATAAAATATGGCTATCGGAAATAATTTTACAGCAAACAAGAGTTCAACAAGGCTTGAGTTACTACCTCAAATTTATTCAGGTTTTTCCAACAGTTTTTGATTTAGCAAGCGCAACAGAAGATGAGGTTTTAACCCAATGGCAGGGGCTAGGGTATTATTCAAGGGCAAGAAACCTGCATTTAACAGCAAAAAAAATTGCATTTGAAATGGGTGGTAAATTTCCAAATTCGAAAAGCGAGCTGATAAAATTGAAAGGAATTGGAGATTATACCTCTTCGGCAATTGCTTCATTTTGTTTTGATGAACCCACTGCTGTAATTGATGGAAACGTATTTAGGTTTATTGGGCGCATGTTAGGGATTTTTTCGCCAATAGATTTGCCTGAAACCAAGGCAAGAATTAATATTTTTTTACAAGAACATTTTCCTAAAAAAAATGGCAATACGTTTAACCAAGGCTTAATGGAAATGGGAGCCTTATTATGCACTCCCAAAAATCCGAATTGCGAAGAATGCCCTTTTAAAATGTCTTGTTATGCATTTCAAAATAATTGCCAAGCTGATATTCCTGTTAAAGGAAAAAAAATTAAAGTGCGAATAAGGCACTTTAACTACCTTTTTATTTCTCAGGAAAATAACATTGCTCTGCAAAAAAGAAAAGGCCAAGATATTTGGAAAAACCTTTATGAATTTCCATGTATAGAAACAGATCAAGAGGTTTCACAAACCGATTTACAAAATATAATAAACGAAAAGTATAAAATTAAAAACCCAATTATCTCATCAATCGCAAACTATAATCATCAATTAACACATCAGAAATTAAAAGTTACTATCTGGAAACTGGATAACTACATTGCTGAAATGCCAAAAAATTGGATATTTGCATCTTCTAATGACATTAACAATTTCGCATTACCAAGAGTACTTTCTAGATTTTGGGAAGATTTTTCAAACAATGGTTTACAATTGCAAATTGTTTAATTATTTTTAACTCATATTTTTTTTGTAATGGCAAACGGTGTAAACAAAGTAATTTTAATAGGTAATTTAGGCAAAGACCCTGAGGTAAAATATTTTGAAGGCGGAAGAGGGTTTGCTAAGTTCCCTATTGCAACTACAGAATCATATAAAGATAAAAATGGCGACAGACAGGACCAAACTGAATGGCATAACATTGCTGTTTGGAGACCAGGACTTGTTGGTATTGTAGAAAAGTATGTGAAAAAAGGAGATAAAATTTATGTTGAAGGTAAATTAAGAACTCGCTCTTGGGAAGACGAAACCAAAAACATGAGGTATATTACAGAGATTGTGGTGGACAGCTTAACTCTTCTTGGTGGCGCTCCAAATTCTAGCTCGCCTGATGCAAAGACTTCCTACAATAATGAGCCTCAAAAGAAAACAGAACAAGCTCCAATAAATGAGCCAAGCGCGGAAGAAGAAGATGATTTACCATTTTAAATTTTTGTTTAACCAAAACCTAAGCTTTGGACGAATCGGGTGATCCCTACC
>JABAYK010000116.1:24297-27872 GCA_018609045.1 Flavobacteriales bacterium | reverse complement strand
ATCCCTACCAGTTTTCTCTGCTCTCAATCTTTAATACATTTTCATTTGATGTAGCTATTGAGCTTCTTATTTTGGCTCTATTGCTTGCATGCTCTGCATTAGTATCTGGTTCCGAAGTGGCCTTTTTCTCCTTAAGTGCATCTGATGCAGATAATCTAAAAGAATCAAAAGTCAGAAAAGATTTAAAAATTTTTGAGTTACTTCAAAAACCAAAAAAACTTCTGGCCACTATTTTAATTGCCAATAATTTTATTAATGTAGCTATTGTTATTTTATCATCATTAATAATCGCTACAGTTTTCAATTTCAGTGCTTTTCCCCTTATTGGCTTTATATTTCAGGTAATAGTAGTTACCTTTTTAATTTTACTAATTGGTGAAATAATTCCGAAAGTTTACGCCACACAAAACCCTTTTACGTTGCTTCACTTTATGGTTTATCCTATTAGTAAAATGGAACAATTATTTTCTCCACTTAGTTTCGTTTTAACATCATTTACAAACCTTATTGATAAAAAAATTGTAAAAAAATCGGAGTCAATTTCTGTAGACGAGCTCTCACACGCCCTAGATTTAGCTTCAGATGAAACTGTAGATGAAGATGACCATAAAATACTAAGAGGAATAGTGAAATTTGGGAATACATCTGTTAAACAAATAATGACCTCTAGAATTGATGTAATTGCCATTGACAAGCAAACATCTTTTGACGATGTGATAAAAATAATTTTAGATTCAGGTTACTCGAGAATTCCAGTTTTCGAAGAGAATTTCGATAAAATATCGGGAGTTTTATACATTAAAGATTTAATGCCAAACCTAGATCAAGGCAAAAACTTTTTGTGGCAAAACCTTATTCGACCAGCCTTCTTTGTACCCGAAAACAAAAAAATTGATGATCTTTTAAAAGAATTTCAGGAAAAGAAAATTCACATGGCTGTTGTGGTAGATGAATATGGAGGTTCTTCTGGGGTAGTAAGTTTAGAAGATATAATTGAAGAAATAGTTGGAGATATTTCTGATGAGTTTGATGATGAAGATGTTTTTTATTCTAAACTTGATGATAAAAACTATGTGTTTCAGGGCAAAATATTGATGAATGATTTTTACCGTGTTTTAGAAATAGGAGGAGAAGAATTTGAGGAAGAAAAAGGAGACTCTGATACACTTGCAGGATTTATTCTTGAAATACATGGAAAAATACCAAAGCGAAACGAAAAAATCTATTTTAAAAATTACCTTTTTGTTATTGAAGCTGCAGATAGCAGGAAAATTACATCTTTAAAACTCACCATTTTAGAAGAAGAAAATAATGATAAAAAGTTTGAAGAGTAAAATAATTGTACTTCTTATTTCGATCATAATTTTTGGTTGTTCAAATGAATATAGTCCTAAACCTAAAGGGTATTTTAGAATTGATTTTCCAGAAAAAAATTACACTACTTACCAAGGTGATTGCCCTTTTTCTTTTGAGTATCCCCAAAAATCATTCTTAGAAAATAAAACTAGAGGCATACAAAAGCCGTGTTGGTACAACCTGCATTACCCACAATATGCAAACACCATACATATGAGTTATTTTGCTATAACCAAAGACTCATTACCAAATTATATTGAAGAGACCAGAATGTTGGCCATGAAACACATTGTAAAGGCTAACCAAATAAACGAAGAAATTTTTAGAAACCCAGCCAATAACGTTTATGGTTTAATTTATGATTTTGGAGGAGAAACAGCTACCAACTTTCAATTTTTTTTAACGGATAGTACAAATCATTTTTTTAGAGGTGCAATGTATTTTAACATGCCACCAAATAGTGATTCATTGCAACCAGTTGAGCAATTTATCAAGCAGGATTTAAGGCACTTTATAGAAACCTTTAGATGGGTTAATTAGGTTTAAAAAACCTTAGTTGCTGAGCTAAAAAAACAGATGCGGCCAAAAGAAGCAAAGCACCAAATTGATGCATAACTCCTAACACAATAGGCACGCTATATAATAAAGTAAACACTCCTAGAAAAAATTGAAAAACTAAGGCACTTAAAAATAGGTTTCGGGCTAATTGTTGAGTTTTTGATAACTCGCACTTACCAAGCTTAAACCATATAAAAAACACTAAACTCGAAACAAAATAAGCTACGTACCTGTGAATAAACTGAATGCCGCTTTTGGCTTCAATAAAATTTAACCAGGTTGGGTTTAAAGCAAAAACAGCCTCGCTAACCCAAGCATCATTATCCATTTTAGGAAAGTTATTGTGAACCGTTCCTGCATCCATTCCAGCTACAAATGCTCCATAAACAATTTGAAGAATTAAAATTGGAAAAAACAACTTTAACCAAACATGAATTTTCTTAAGGTCTTCGTTAATTTTAGTTACCGGTTTTAATAAATCTATGGCTACCCAAAAAGTAAATGCAAAGGCCAAAAAAGCGGTATTTAAATGAGCAGCTAACCTATAATGACTAACCCTTGGCTCGTTTACCAAACCACTTTTTACCATAAACCAGCCTAAAAATCCTTGAAAAGCACCCAAAATAAAAATGGCTATTAGCTTACCAACAAGCCTTTTGGGAATCATTTTTTTGAAAACAAACCAAGCTAAAGGAAAAATAAAAACTAATCCTATTATTCTTCCCCAAAGCCTATGAATATACTCCCACCAAAAAATAGATTTAAAATCTGAAAGGGTAAAATTGCTATTGAGTTCTTTAAATTCAGGAGATTTTTGATAATCTGAGAAAACTCTATTCCATTCAATTTCTGTTAAGGGCGGAAAAGTTCCAGCCACCAACCTCCAATCAACCATGGATAAACCCGACTCTGTAAGCCTAGTAATACCTCCAATAATTACCATAGCGGCAATCATTAACACGCCAATAAAAAGCCAAATAATAATTGGCCTATTATTTTCTTTCATGAAATTTTATTGATTTGATTTTTTTACTAAGGGTAAAAGTCTATTAAAAACATCAAAAATGTTTGGGAAACTTATAGAGGGAATACTAAATAAATCTTCCCTTTTCTGATTTTCCTTTTCTTGGGTATAATAGGTTTTTACGTCAACCTCTAAGTTAGGATGCTCAGAATTTACAATAGATTTAATTTGAGAAATTTCTTTTGAGCTAGAAGAATAAATCTCCAAGCAGGCTCCATTTTGTTTAACGGTAACTTCTGTTGAGGAAAAATCGTTGAACTCAACAAATTCAGTTAAGGCAGATGCACTTTCAAAACAAATATTGGTTTTGAAAAAAGCTTTCTTTTCATTGTTAGATGAACAACCAAAAAGTAAGCTAACAAACAAAATAAGAAAAATTGACTTTTTCATGCTTATATAATAAGCAAATATAACGCTTAAAAAGCCAAAAAGTTAATGGCGCAACGTATTTTTTGAAACTGTATATTTGGCGCCCTTATGGCAATGGACCAACCAGATGAAATGTCTTTTTTGCAGCACCTAGAAGAACTAAGGTGGCATTTAATTAGAGCTATTTCGGCTATTATTATTGTGGCCATTTTAGCATTTCTAAATAAAACTTTTGTTTTCGATGTAATAATTTTTTCTCCTAAAAAAG
>JABAYK010000116.1:0-24287 GCA_018609045.1 Flavobacteriales bacterium | reverse complement strand
ATCACTTTCCAACTACTATGTAAGCTTTCTGAGCAATTGAATTTACTTTTTCCAGCTTTTATTGATAAGGATATTTTGTGCATCGGAGGTAACATTCCAACCTTACAAAACCTAAGTATGGCAGGGCAGTTTACCACCCACATTTTGGTTTCTTTAATTACTGGTTTGGTAGTGGCGTTTCCCTATGTTTTTTGGGAAATATGGAGGTTTATCAGTCCTGGTTTACACGAAAAAGAACAAAAATTAACTAAAGGCACCGTTTTTTATTCTTCATTTCTTTTCTTATTCGGAATTTCATTTGGGTATTTTGTAATTTCACCTCTTTCTATCAACTTCTTTTCAACCTACCAAGTTAGTGCGGAAGTTGCGAATCAATTTACCTTAAATACTTACATTTCTACCTTAACTACTATTGTTTTGGCATGCGGTGTTTTATTCGAGCTGCCTATTGTTGTTTACTTTTTAACCCGTGCAGGAATAATTTACCCCGAACTTTTAAGAACCTATAGAAAACACTCAATTGTGGGTGCATTTATTCTTTCAGCCATACTTACTCCACCTGATGTTTTTAGTCAGTTTTTAGTTTCACTTCCGTTATTTGTACTTTATGAAATTAGTATTTTCATTTCGGCTAGAACTGTGAAAAACTTAGACAAATAAAATAAGGCTTTATCTGTATTTTTGAAGTAATCGAAACATGAAAAAGCTATCTCTATTATTTGTTTTATTTGGTTTTGCCCTTCAAATATTTGGTCAAAAAACAATAATAAATGGTAGCGTTATAGATGCCGAAACTGGCTTTCCTATGCCTTTTGTAAACATCAGTTTTAAGGGAACCAAAATAGGCACTACAACCAATTTAAACGGAAAGTATTCGCTTGAAAGTTACTACGCATCAGACTCATTGCAAGCCTCATTTGTTGGATTTAACAAACTAAGCAAAAAGGTTAAAAAAGAAACAACCCAAGAAATAAACTTCGAATTACAATCTAACAACGTACAACTACATGAAATTGAAATAAGTACAAGTAAAAAAGACAAGTCGAACCCCGCTTTAGAAATAATGAAACGCGTAGTTGACAATAAACCAATCAACAACCGAGAAAAACTAGACGCATATCAGTATGAGGTTTACAATAAAATTGAATTCGACTTAAATAACATTCCTGATGAGCTAAGAAATAAAAAACTCATGAAACCTTTTGAGTTTGTTTTTGATAATATGGATACCTCGGCATCGAAAACATACATTCCTATGTTTATGACCGAAACCGTATCTGACTATTATTTTAAAAAAGATCCTCAAGTTTCTACCGAAATAATTAAGGCCACAAAAGTATCTGGTCTTGAAAATGAAAGCATATCACAGTTTTTGGGTGATATGTACCAAAATGTTAACATTTACGATAATTACATTGTGGCTTTTAACAAAAGCTTTGTAAGTCCCGTAGCCAACTTTGGCACTTTATCTTATAATTATTACTTGGTTGATAGTGGTGTAAGAGACGGTGTTTGGAGTTACAAAATTCAATTCTTTCCCAAAAGACAAGGAGAAATGACCTTTAAAGGTGATTTATGGATTGCTGACACGACCTTTGCGGTAAAAGAAGCTGAGGTTACGATTTCGGAAAAATCTAACATAAATTTTATTACTGAATTCTCGGTAACGCAAAAGTTTGAGCAGGTTGAAAAAGAGGTTTGGATGTTGGTTGAAGACAAATTAATGGTTGATTTTGAAGTTGCAAAAAAAGCAATAGGTTTGTATGGCAAAAAGTCTTCATCGTATCGAAACTTTGAAATAAATAAGCCAAAACCAAAAGAGTTTTATAATTCATCTGATAATGTTGTTGTCGAAAAAAACGCAAACTCCAAAACCGAGGAGGAGTGGCAAAACCTAAGACACAAAGAGCTCTCAAACAAAGAGTTAACTATTTACAATATGGTTGACTCTTTGAAAGAAATACCACAATTCAATACTTATTTAGATTTAATTACACTTTTTGTTTCTGGTTATTATGTAGTAGGCGATGTAGAAATTGGGCCTTACTTCACTTTTTACAGTTACAATCCTATAGAAGGTAATAGAATAAAATTTGGCATGCGAAGTAGCAATGAATTTTCTACTGTTTTTATGCCTGAATTTTATGTGGCATACGGAACTTTAGATAAAGAGTTAAAATATGGAGCAGGGTTTCAATACTTTTTAAGCAAGGAGCCGCGTCAAAAAGTTGGAGCTTATTTTAAAAACGACATCGAACAATTGGGTATGAGCCAAAATGCTTGGCGAAACGACAATATTCTAACTTCATTATTTAGAAGAAATCCGGCATTGCAGCTAAATGGTTATAGAGAATATGATTTGTATTATGAAAGAGAATGGTTTCAGGGCCTTACCAATAGAGTAAACTTTACCCACAAATATCTTTGGTCTGTATCTCCAAATCTTAATTTTTACGAACGCACCAACGATGGCTCCTACCAAATAGCTCACAATATTCCTTTTTCGGAAATTAGTTTATTAACCCGGTTTGCTTACAAAGAAAAATATGTAAACGGAGAGTTTGAAAGAGTTAGCTTAGGCACCAAGTATCCTGTTATTCAAGCTAAACTAACTTTTGGCTTGCCTAATGTTTTCGAAAGTAAATACCAATATCAAAAGGTGGTTTTAAATGTTCAAGACAAAATAAGGCTTGGCTATTTTGGTTACTCAGAAATAGATTTAACTGCAGGAAAAATTTTTGGGAATGTCCCCTTCCCTATTCTTGAGTTACATAATGGAAATGAAACCTTATTTTACGACCCTTATGCATACAATTTAATGAACTTTTACGAGTTTGTTTCTGATGAATGGGCAAGCATAAATTTTACCCATCACTTTAACGGACTGCTATTAAATAAAGCACCATTATTAAATAAACTAAAATTTAGAGAGGTTGCTACTTTTAAAACAGTTGCCGGCCGATTAAGTAATAAAAATGAAAGTTTAATGCAGTTTCCCGCAGGATTAAATACACTAAATAAGCCTTATGCCGAAGGCGGTATTGGAGTAGAAAATATTTTTAAGTTTTTTCGTGTTGATGCCATTTGGAGACTTACTTACTTGAATAATCCTAATATTGCAAAGTTTGGCATTAGAACAGCCTTTCAAATAGATTTTTAAATGAAGCTAACTGCAGATAACCTTGTAAAAAAATATAAAAGTAGAACTGTTGTAAATGGCGTTTCAATTGAAGTAAATCAAGGCGAAATTGTAGGTTTATTAGGGCCCAATGGAGCCGGTAAAACCACTTCTTTTTATATGATTGTTGGTTTAATAAAACCAAACGAAGGCATTATCCACATGGATAACATCAACATTACGCATGAGCCAATGTACAAGAGAGCTCAACAAGGTATTGCCTATTTACCGCAAGAAGCAAGTGTTTTTAGAAAATTAAGTGTAGAAGATAATGTGCTTGCTATTTTAGAAATGACCAAACTCAGTAAAACCGACAGACTCAAAAAACTAGAAACTTTATTAGATGAATTTGGTTTGCAACACGTAAGAAAAAATAGAGGTGATTTACTTTCGGGAGGTGAACGAAGAAGAACAGAAATTGCAAGAGCTTTAGCTGTTGACCCAAAGTTTATTTTGCTTGATGAGCCTTTTGCAGGAGTTGACCCAATTGCCGTTGAAGATATTCAATCGATTGTTTCTCAGTTGAAAGAAAAAAATATTGGAATATTAATTACAGACCACAATGTACAAGAAACCCTATCTATTACAGATAGAGCATACTTATTGTTTGAAGGCAATATTTTAAAATCGGGAACCGCAGAAGAATTGGCTGCTGACGAAACAGTAAGAAAAGTTTACTTAGGGCAAAACTTTGAATTGAGAAAAGTTAAACCTCAGCCAACTTCTACCAAAGAAGAAAATTAAAGTTCAAAAAGTTCGAACTCAAAAGTTTCTACAGTAAGATTTGCCAACATTTTTTTGCAAGCTTCCTCTACTTTAACGGATGCAACATCTTTATTTTCTGCATCAATTTCAAAATGAATGTGTTTTCCAATTCTAACATTGGTAATTTCGGGTAAACCTACATTTGGCATGCTTGATGAAACTGCTTTTCCTTGTGGATCTAACAAGGCTTTGTGAGGCATAATATTAATTTCAGCTCTGAACTTCATGGTTAAAACTTCTAAATCCTATTAATGAAAAAATAATGTAAAAAACTATGGCTAAAGGAATAAGTAAAAAATCTAAACTTACCCAAATAGGAATCCATCTTTTTATGGGAACAAAGTAAGGCAAAAAGTTTAGAAGAATTATTGCCAAAAGAAAGATTAGGTAACTAAAAACCAACTTATTTTCTTTGAATTTTAGGCTTTTCAATTTAAGGGAAAAAAGTGGAATTCGAGAAACCAATAATGAAGATAAAACCACTGCCAAAATCAAATGGAAATTGGTTTCAAAAAAACCTAAAACTGTATAAAACTCGAACCTTCCCCAATAATTTAATCTGGTTACAGCGCTTAATTGTTCATTGGCCAAGGGAACATAATAATTTATGTTGAATTGTATTTCCATAATAAATCCCAATGAGCCTATTAGTATTGCATTTGCTGGTGTAGGAAGCCCTAAAAAATGATGAGTTTGATTTGTATCGATATTAAATTTAGCCAACCTTAAAGCAGAAAAAATAGGAACTAAAAAGCCAATAAAAGAAATAGCCAAATCAATGTTTGTTCTTGCATAAATTGGGGTAAAATAATTACCCTGCGAAATACTAATGTATTGAAATAGCATCATTCCAGGCAAAACACCAAAAGTTACCATATCTGCCAATGAGTCTAACTCTTTACCTAAATCAGAATTTACTTTTAGCATGCGAGCTGCAAAACCATCGAAAAAATCGAAAACTGCGGCAAGTAAAATCAAGTAAAATGCTTCGGTAAGTCCCTGATTAAAAGTTAGTACAATCCCAACTACGCCACAAAGCAGATTTAAAGAGGTAAGTAAATTTGGAATGAAACTTCTCAAGGCAAAATTTTCGGCAAATATACCTTAATCAAAAAGTGTAAGAAAAGCTATGCAATTTTTATTTTTTGATGGAGTTATTGCTATCTAATTACGATATTTGAGCCATATGAGTTTTTTAAGACACTCTCTTATTTTATTAAGTTTAATTCTTGCTTCTAATTTGTCTTTTTCACAAGTTAGAAAATACAGCAACGAGTTTTTAAACATTGGTGTTGGAGCAAAAGCCTTAGGAATGAGCAGAGCACAAACAGCGGTGGTTAATGATTTAACTGCAGGTTATTGGAACCCTGCTGGCTTATTAGGAATAGAAAGCGATTTTCAAGTAAATTTTATGCATGCCGAATACTTTGCAGGAATTGCCAAGTACGATTATGGAGCTTTTGCCAAACCAATAGGAGATGATGCTGCTATTGGAATTTCTTTTATTCGCTTCGGTATTGATGACATTCCAAATACAATTGACTTAATAGATGCTACAGGAAACATTAACTACAATCGTGTTTCAACTTTTTCGGCAACAGATTATGGATTTTTAGCTTCTTATGCCAAAAAATCGAAAATTGAAGGTTTAAATTTAGGTGCTAATGCAAAAGTTGTATACCGACAAGTAGGTGATTTTGCAAAAGCTTGGGGCTTTGGTTTAGACTTAGGTGCTCAATACAAAATAAAAGATTGGCAATTGGGCGCTATGTTTAAAGATGTTACTACTACTGTTAACTCTTGGCAATACACCTTATCTGATAGAGTTGTTGAAGTTTTTACCCTTACAGGAAATGATATTCCCCAAAATGGTTTAGAAATTACTGCTCCAAGGTTAATTCTAGGAGGTGGAAGATATATTCCAATAAAACAAAAATTTGGTTTAATGTTAGCGCTAGACCTAGAAAACACTTTTGATGGCCAGCGAAATACTGTTATTTCTAGCAAAGCCTTCAACATGGACCCATACTTTGGATTTGAAGCAAATTATGCCCAAATTGTTTTCTTGCGAGGTGGTTTAGGAAATTTCCAAAAAGTAAAAGCTGAAATAGGAAACTTTACCACCACCATTTTTCAACCAAACTTTGGGGTAGGCTTGCACTTAAAAAGCATTACAATAGATTATGCTTTAACAGATATTGGCGACCAAAGTGCTGCATTATATTCCAATATTTTTTCAATCAAACTAGATTTAAACAAAAGTGAAAAATGAAAAAAAGTACAATAATTATTGTTCTTGTTTTGTTTTTTACAAATCTTTTTGCCCAAAATTTTAACAATAATTGGATTGATTACCAAAATAAATACCTCTACTTCAAAGTAGTTGAAAAAGGAATTTATCGAATAAATTATACAACACTAAATTCTGGTTTAACCAAAATTGGAAGCTCTGTAACCAACCCAACATTTAGTCCTAGTCAATTAAAATTGGTAAAAAATGGCCAAGAAGTCCCCATTTTTATTGAAGATGGTGGAGATGGAAAAATTGACCCAGGAGATTTTGTTGAGTTTTTTGGTGACGGAAATGGTGGTTGGTTAGACTCTGCTTTGTATGATGTACCTCAAAGTCAGAACAAGAAAAATTTTAGCTTATTTTCTGATACTGCCTATTATTATTTAACCTTAAATACTTCAGGAAGCAACCAAAGAATTTCTACATATTCAGATTTCAATTATTCAGCCCTTAATCCAGCACCTTTTGTTTACAAGGAAGCCTATCAACAATACACATCAAATTACGAAACTGGCGCAACAGATTTTTCAGGGAAAACCGAAAGTGAATACACCCATGGCGAAGGTTGGTTTGATGGTGTTTTTACTTATTTCGGCTCCAAAACAAAAACTATTTCTACACCAAATCCTTACACGGGGGCAGGTGCTCCTCAAATTAATTTTAACACCGTAATTACTGGTGCAAGTAATGCCTCAAACATTTCTGGCAAAGTAGTTCGAGAAATCACCAAAGCAGAATTAGGCCCTATTAATATTGGTAGAAACATTTCTGAATATGCTTGGGATGGCCGAGATGAATTTGGAGACCCACTTGGAAATGGAGTTTATTTATATCGAGTTATTACCAAAATAGCAGGAAGCGAAATTGAAAAAAGAAGCACAGATGCAGATAGATTTTTCCACAAAGGTTTTGGTAAAATGTATTTGATGCGATAATTCAAATTGAAGAATTTACTCAACCTTATTAACCCCATTTTTTTCGGTACCCTTTGCGGTTTTAGCTGGCTTTATTTTGAAAGCTTTGGGTGGGGGATATTCTTTGGATTTGCCTACACTTTTTATTGGCTCACAAATCCAAAAGAACCAAAAAATGCAACAATTCACCTTCTCTTATTTTTATTGTCATGGTTTGGGCTCGGATGTATAAACCTTACCTCTTATTCTTTCAAAATTTATGCTTTCGCAGTAGGTTCTTTTACCATTGTTTACGGAATAACCTTTTTTTTAGCGCATTTTGCCTTTATTAGGTTGGGTTGGTTTCGAGGAGTTACTTCCTTTTTCGCATTGGTTATTGCTATCGAATATTTGCAAGGCGAGTTTTTTCCCTTATCGCCATGGTTTGCTCTTGGGAATAGCCTGGTAGGGTTTAATTTTCCAAATTTTATCGTACCAATATTTGGCGTTTCGGGAGTTTCGTTGTTTGTCTTAATTATCTCCTTTTTAATCACAGAAATATTTTTGCATTTCAAAAAGCTAAAGAATTTTCAGCCAATAAAACTCATTCTAATTATTCCATTTTTGATGATTTTATTAATTTCAAATAATGAAATAAAATCTCAAAAACTTGAAAAAGTATTGGTAATTCAGCCTCAAACTCAGGCAAACCAACAAACTGATTTTGGTAAAATTTTTAATGAACTATCAAGTATTCCAATTGAAGAACTAAAAACCTATCAAATATTTTTTCCTGAAAGTTTTGTTAGCCTACCTATTGATACTAGCCAAAATACTTACAATGATTTGAGGACATTTTTAATCAAAAACAACCTAGAATATTTTTATGGGCTGGTAAATGAAGAACCTGAGTACTATTCAAACCAAATATTTACGGCTAGCAAAAAACCTATTTACACCAAACAAAAATTGGTTCCGGATGTAGAAAGAAATCTGTTTTCTTTTAAAACCAATAATCTGAAAAATTCTAAAAACATGGCAATTTGTTACGAGTCTATTTACCCCAATTATTTTAGAGTAATTTCAGACTCAACTGCCTTAGTAAAGGTTTTCACCAACGATGTTTGGTTTCAAAACACCACAGCATATTCTCACCATGCTGTGCTCCTAAAATACAGAGCACTAGAAAATGGAGTAACTATTTTGAGAATTGCCAATTCTGGCTTGAGCGGAGTGTTTTACCCTACCGGAAAAATGGAGATTTTACCAAAAGAAAAAATCACCAATCAAATAAATTTTACAGCTCTTTCATCTCAAACTTTTTTCCATTTACATGGAGATGTACTTGGCAGAATTTCTCTTTTTTTAAGTCTGTTTTTACTTTTATTTGCGTTTGTTAAACACATAAAATATTGAATCGACCCCTAAAAATCTTAAACTCTAACTCTCTTCCCAATTCTTTCTTCGAAAAGGCTGTTGAATCAATTTCAGAAACTGAAAAGTATTTCTGCTATTTAAGTTCTCATACCGATTACATAAAGGAATACCCGTATTTGGAGTTTGATAAAATTTTGGCTTTTGGTGGCAAAAAAATTATCACTCCAAATGAAAACAAATGGGATAATTTTTCTGAGTTAATCAAAACAGAAAATTCATGGAAATTTGGATTTTTAAGCTACGATTTAAAAAATGAATTAGAAGATTTATCATCCTTAAATTCTGATGAAGTAAAGTTTCCTGAATTGGCCTTTTTCATCCCAAACATGGTAATTGCCCAAAAGGGAAATAAGGTTTGGTTTTACGGAAAAAATGAAAATCAAATTGATTCTTTTTTCTCAAAAGTATCTGCTTTTAAAGGGGGATTGAAATACTCGTTAAACAAAACCAAATTTGAAAGCAGAACATCTAAAGAAGATTATTTAAGCCGAATAAATGTTTTAAAAAACGAAATTCAGTTAGGTAATATTTACGAAATAAATTACTGCATTGAGTTTTTTGCCAAAAATTACAACCTCAATATTTTAAGTTTATTTCATCATTTTGTAAAAGAATCTGAAGTTCCGTTTGGGGCTTTTTGTAGGTTTGATGATCATTATGTTTTTTCGGGTAGTCCAGAAAGGTTTATTAAAAAACAAGGATTAAAAATTATTTCTCAACCCATTAAAGGTACATCGAGAAGAAAAGAAAAAAGTGAATTTGAAGCCGAAAGAGCACAATTAAAAAATAGTTTAAAAGACCAAACTGAAAATGTAATGATTGTTGATTTGGTTAGAAACGATTTATCGAAAACGGCAAAAAGAGCATCGGTAAAAGTTGAAGAATTATTTGGCGTGTATTCTTTTCCAACTGTGCATCAATTAATTTCTACAGTAGTTTCTGAGGTTGACGAAAAAACAAATTTGGCGGATATTATAAAAAGTTGTTTCCCCATGGGAAGCATGACAGGCGCACCAAAAATTAGCGCCATGCAATTGGCCGAAAAGCACGAAGATTTTAAACGTGGTTTATATTCTGGCGCAATTGGTTTTGTAACACCAAAAAATAATTTTGATTTTAACGTGGTAATAAGAACTGCAATTTTTAATTCAGAAACAAATTATTTGAGTTATGCTGTTGGTGGGGCAATTACCAATTTATCGAATGCCGAAGAAGAATACCAAGAGTGTTTGCTAAAGGCCGAAAGATTTTTAAAACTATTCCAATAAATTTTTAAGCATAAAAAAAGGGCCAATTGGCCCTTTATTTTTTTTGAGTAAACAAATTAGAAAATATCAATCAATCTTTTCTTTTTTTGCTCTTTTTCCATTTTTGGAATTTCGATGCTTAAAATACCATCGTTGTAATTGGCTTTTATTTTTTCAGCATTTACATTTTCTGGTAATTGAAAACTTCTTTCAAAAGAATTGTAATGAAATTCTCTTTTAATAATAGATTCATCTTTGTTTTCAACCTCATTTTTTATTTCTGAATAAATCTTTAACATTATGTCATCTACTTCAATGTTGATGTCTTTTTTGTTAAAGCCTGGTGCCGAAAGTTCAATTAAAAACGCTTTTGAATTTTCTTTTACATTGGCTGATGGAACAAAGCTATTTTCCATTAACCTTCCGCCCTTAAAGAAATCATCGTTAAAAAATTCGTTGATTAAGTTTGGGAAAACATTTATTGGTTTTGAATATCTTACTAGTGTCATTTTTGTCAATTTTTATGGTTAAACATTTTACCCTATTTCTTCAAATGAAATACCAATACCAAAAAACGTGTTACTTTGTGAATTTTTGTCACTAATCAAAATAAATTCATGTCAAATTGACTGATTATCAGCAAATTATATCAAATCTAGAAGCCAAAATTTCCGATTTCATTCAGAATAGAAATTTGTTTCTTCCTGCTGATAAAATTTTATTAGGCATAAGTGGTGGTTCAGATTCGGTTGCGCTGTTTTATTTTTTAAAAAGAAACAACTACAATTTTGCAATTGCACATTGTAATTTTCAATTAAGAGGAAATAACTCTGAAAAAGACGAAGAATTTGTTTCAGAATTAGCGCAGAAGAATAATGTGCCTTTTCACATCAAAAAAATTGAAACAAAAAAAATTCAAGAAACCTCTAAAGGTTCAATTCAAATGATTGCTAGAGATTTGAGGTATGATTATTTTCAAAATCTAGCCAAAGAGCATAATTACCAATTTATTGCTGTAGGTAGCAACCTAAACGACCAACTCGAAACTGTAATTTTAAACCTAACAAAAGGTACAGGGCTAAAAGGCTTGCACGGAATTGATGCAAAACGAGAAAATATTGTAAGACCACTTTTAGAAATTACCAAAACAGAAATAAAAGAATATTTAGCCGCTCTTGGCGCTAACCATCGAGAAGATTTATCTAACCAAGAAAACAAGTACCAACGTAACTTAATTAGGAATAAAATAATTCCAGAACTCGAAAACATCAATCCTTCATTATTACCAACTTTTAAATCAACTTTAAGTAATTTAAACCAAGATTTAAAAGCGACCGAATTCGCTGTAAAAGAATCATTGAAAGTTTGTAGTTCAATAAATGAACCTTATGAAGTTCACTTAAATATCTGCAAATTAAAATCGTTTGATTTTTACCAAAAAATTATTTGGAGTGTAGCCGAAAATTTTGGCTTTACGAGCGCTCAAATCAACGATATCGTGAATATTATTGAAAGCCAAAGCGGAAAGGTTGCAAGCTCTAATAATGCAGTTTGTCTTAAAAATAGAGACGAATTGATTTTTTCTTTCACTTCGAAGACAAGTCAAGAAATTACTTTAATTCCTAACTTTCCATTTTCAAATAAAATCTTTTTTATTGAAAAAATTGAGTCTGACCAGACCTCGTTTCCAAATTCGAATCACGAAGAAATTATTGATGTAAAAAATTTGTTTTTCCCTTTAAAGTTGAGAATTTGGAAAGAAGGGGATAAAATAATTCCCCTAGGAATGAAAGGCTCAAAAAAAGTTAGCGATATTTTAATCGATACCAAAACTTCTATGCTCGAAAAGCAAAATCAATATGTTCTAGAAAATGGAAATGGAAAACTAATTTGGGTGATTGGAAAGAAAATTTCTGATGAGTTTAAAATTACAAAACTCACCCAAACCAAAGTAAAGTTAGGCTTTAACCCTTTGCCCTAATTGCATCTACGGGGTTCATTCTAGCTGCTGAAAGTGCAGGAATAATTCCTGAAACCAAACCAATGGTAACCGAAATAAAAATTCCTATAATGATGTTTTTAAAACTCAGGTATAAATCCATATCGAGCATTTGACTAAACCCTACAGTTCCAAGAAAAATGATGAACAGACCAAAACCTCCACCAATTAAACAGAGAATAATGGCTTCGGTTAAAAATTGAAATAAAATAAAAGAATTTTTTGCTCCTATTGATTTTTGAATTCCAATAATATTTGTTCTTTCTTTTACGCTAACAAACATGATATTGGCAATACTAAATCCACCAACCAAAATTGAAAATAACCCAATTATAAAACCAGTTGTATTAATCATACCAAACAAGCCATCAAATGCTTTTGACAAAACACTTATTTCATTCAAAGCAAAGTTATCTTCGGCTTTCGGTTTAATTTTCCGCACAGAACGCAACAATATTCTCAACTCGTCTTTCATTTGCTCGTTAGAAACATCTTCTTTGGCCTTAACTAAAATTCCTGGATTTCCTCTTCCTAAATCTACATTCACTATTTTTCTTCCAAAATTCATAGGAACCAAAATTTGTTCATCAACAGACTCACCAACAATGCTAGTTCCTTCAGGCTCAAAAACACCTATAACATCACAATTTCTATCGCCAATTTTTATTCGCTTACCAATTGGATAAACATCTCCAAATAAAGAATTGGCTACAATAGCCCCAAGAATACACACTGAACTTCCTGCAGCGCTTTCTTGTAAAGAAAAATATCGCCCAACAACACCAAAGGTTTTTACCTTATCGAAAGCATGAGTACCTGCAATAATAGTAGTGTTTTTTGCTATTTTGCTTTTGTAAGCTACTGTTCGGTTAAAACCATAAATCATAGCAATATCAGAAGCAGATTCGCTTCTTTTTTGTAGCCATTTAAACTCATCGTAATTGGGTTGAGGTCGGTTTAAATATTTCCACCAAGCGTAATCACCATCAAAGCCCCAAGGCCATTTTTGCACAAAAATCACATTATCGCCTAAACTTTCAACACTTCCTCTAACCTCTTTTTCCAAAGAATCTACCATGGTAAAAACAGCGATTATTGAAAATATTCCGATAGTTACCCCGAGTAAAGAAAGAATTGTACGAAGCTTATTTACCAATAGAGCGTTGATAGCAAAGCTTACACTTTCAAAAAATAAACGCAGATAAAGACCCAATTTCACACACCAAAGGTAAAATACACAACCTTGAATAAGGTTAAATTTACATAGAAGGAAAAAAAGACACTTAAAGGCAAAATAATCCTTTTTAAACAATACTTATTAGTTATCAACAAAAGCCCAAAAACACAGGTTATTAAATTGCCTGCAAGCCCTATTATTACTAAACTTGCACTGCTTTAGTGGGATGTAAATGGAAGATAAAATAAAGATAAAATCAGCACTTGTTTCTGTATTTCATAAGGATGGTTTAGAAACAATTCTACAATTATTAAACAATCAAAATGTTGAAGTTTATTCAACAGGAGGTACAGAAGCTTTTATCGCCTCATTGGGATATAAAGTAAATCGAGTTGAGGACTTAACTTCTTACCCCTCGATACTTGGAGGAAGAGTAAAAACATTGCACCCAAAAGTTTTTGGCGGAATTTTAAATCGTTCGAATAACACAACCGACCAAGAAGAATTAAAGCAATATGAAATTCCAAATTTTGATTTGGTAATTGTTGACTTGTATCCTTTTGAAGCCACTGTGGCATCTGGTGCTCCACATGAACAAATTATTGAGAAAATTGATATTGGTGGAATTTCATTGATTAGAGCAGCCGCAAAAAATTATGCCGATTGCCTTATTGTACCATCCAAAAACGAATATTCTTTTTTACAAGAAATTTTAGAAAATGGTGGTGAATCAACCTTAGCCCAAAGAAAAGCTTTGTCGGCAAAGTCTTTTATGGTTTCATCAAACTACGATACTGCCATTTTCAACTACTTTAACCAAACTGAAAACAATACAGTTTTTAAAGCTAGTTTACACGAAAGCAAATCTTTAAGATACGGCGAAAATCCTCACCAGAAGGGTACATTTTACGGAAACCTAAATCTGGTTTTTGATCAATTACACGGCAAAGAAATTTCTTACAACAATTTGCTTGATATTGATGCTGCCATTGGGGTGATTGCAGATTTTAACAGCAAACCAACTATTGCCATCTTAAAGCATAACAATGCTTGTGGTTTGGCAGAAAGAGATAGTTTAACTGATGCTTGGAATGATGCCTTAGCTGGAGATCCAATTTCTGCCTTTGGTGGAATAATAATTTCAAACCAAACAATTCATGAAGCTGCAGCCGCAGGAATGGATAAAATATTTTTTGAAGTTGTTTTAGCCCCAGGTTTTACCAATGAAGCTTTGGCAATTTTGCAAAAAAAGAAAAATAGAATTATTTTAAAAACCAAAGCATTCACTTCAGATAGCAAACAATTTAAAAGTTTACTAAACGGAGTAATTGAACAAGATAAAGACCTTGTTACAGAAACTAACGAGAATTTAAAAACAGTTACAAATCTAGCGGCTTCTGCTAGCCAAATAAACGATTTGTTGTTTGCCAATAAATTGGTAAAGCACACCAAATCAAATGCAATTGTGTTGGCTAAAAATGGCCAATTGCTTGCAAGTGGAACAGGTCAAACATCTAGAGTAGATGCTCTAAACCAAGCCATTGAAAAAGCTAAAAACTTTGGATTCAATTTGCAAGGAGCAGTAATGGCTTCTGATGCATTTTTTCCTTTTCCTGATTGTGTTGAAATTGCAAAAAATGCAGGCATTACTTCGGTAATTCAACCAGGTGGATCAATTAAAGATCAAGAATCGATAGATTATTGTAACAATAACGGTATGAGTATGGTAATTACCGGATTAAGACATTTTAAGCACTAAAAAACATGGGATTATTTGATTTTTTTACACAAGAAATTGCCATCGACTTAGGCACAGCCAACACTTTAATTATTTATAATGATAAAGTTGTTGTTGACGAGCCTTCGATTGTAGCAATTGATAGGGCTTCTAATAGAGTAATTGCTGTTGGTAAAAAAGCCATGCAAATGCATGGAAAAACCCACGAAAACATAAAAACAAATCGCCCATTAAAAGATGGCGTAATTGCAGACTTTCAAGCTGCAGAGCACATGATAAGAGAAATGATAAAAATGATAAACCCAAAGAAAAGGTTTTTCAATCCATCTCTTAAAATGGTTATTTGCATTCCAAGTGGAATTACAGAAGTTGAAAAAAGAGCTGTTAGAGATTCGGCAGAACATGCAGGAGCCAAAGAAGTTTATTTAATTAGAGAACCTATGGCTGCTGCTATTGGTATTGGTATTGATGTTGAAGAACCTATGGGTAACATGATTATTGATATTGGTGGAGGAACTAGTGAGATTGCCGTAATTGCTCTTGGTGGAATTGTTTGTGACAAATCTATTAGAGTTGCTGGGGATGAATTTACTAGCGATATTGAAGATTATTTAAGAAGACAACACAATATTTTAATTGGAGAAAGAACGGCTGAAAGAATTAAAATTGAAGTTGGTGCTGCTTTACCAGAACTAGATAACCCGCCTGATGACTATGCTGTACACGGTAGAGATTTAATGACCGGAATTCCAAAAGAAATTACAGTTTCTTACGTTGAGATTGCCCATGCATTAGATAAATCAATTTCTAAAATAGAAGAAGCTATTTTAAGTGCACTTGAAATGACTCCACCAGAGTTATCTGCAGATATTTACAAAACTGGTATTTACATGGCCGGCGGTGGTTCAATGCTTCGAGGACTTGACAAAAGAATTCAAATGAAAACAAAATTACCAGTTCATGTTGCCGAAGACCCACTAAGAGCTGTAGCAAGAGGAACCGGTATTGCTTTGAAAAACATTGAAAAATTCCAATTTTTGGAGCGATAATCCTTATTTTTAAGGCAATGGACCTTAACAAGTATGAGAAACCTTTTAAACATTCTTTGGAAATACCAATTTTTCATTCTTTTTCTGTTTTTTCAAACTTTAAGTTTAACCTTACTTTTTCAATACAATAAATTTCAAAAAGCCAACCTGCTAAATCAAACAGCAGAAATTTCAGGTTCAACGTATTTGTTGTTGAATAACGTTACATCGTATTTAAAGTTAAAAGAGATAAACGAACAACTTCTAAAAGAAAACAAAAGGCTTCGTAATAACTCTAAATACCATTCTTACTATTCTTTGCATCCTGAAAGAATGTATTTTAACGACTCCCTTCATCAAAGAACCTACAATTATCTTGGGGCTTTTGTGATTAATAATTCTGTTGCAGATAGAAATAATTACATCACTATAAATAAGGGAAAACAATCCAAAATATCACCCGAAATGGGTTTAGTTACCGAAAATGGAATTGTTGGAATAGTAAAGGATGTTTCCGAGCACTTTTCTGTTGCACTTTCATTGTTGCACAGTAAAACCAAAATAAGTGTAAGACTAAAAAATTCAGACTATTTTGGATTGGTTACTTGGTGTGGCAAATCACCAGAGGTTTTAACATTAGAAGACATTCCAAATCATGTAAATATTCAACTTGGTGATACTGTAATTACTAGTGGTTCATCATCTATTTTTCCTTTTGGAATACCTGTTGGTTTAATTACAAATATTGAAAAGGTTGAAGGAGAGGTATTTTATAAAATTCAATTAAAGCCGTCTCAAGATTTAAGAAACGTGCATCATTGCTATGTTGTAGAAAATATATTAAAAACCGAACAAACCGCTTTAGAGGAGAAAGCCCAAGAAAATGAGAATTGATATTTTAGGGTACATATTAAGGTTTGTATTTTTAGTTGCGCTTCAAGTTTTGGTGTTCAATCATATTCACTTATTCGATTTTGTTACCCCCTTTGTATATATTGTTTTCCTTATAACTCTGCCTGTAGAATTTACAGGAGGTCTGCTTTTATTGGTAGCCTTTGGTTTAGGCTTTAGTGTTGATTTATTTACCAATACTTTGGGCATGCATGCATCTGCTTGTGTAATGGCGGCTTTTGTCAGACCATTTATTTTAAACCTTACTGCTCCGCGAGATGGGTATGAGTTTGGGGTAAAACCTTCTATTCAAGAGTTGGGTATTGGGTGGTTTTTAACCTTTTCGAGTTTGTTGATAATAATTCACCATTTCACTTTGTATTTAGTTGAAGTTTTAAGGTTTACAGAATTGTTTAGGGTGTTAGGAAAAGCACTAGCAAGTGGAGTTTTAACATTAATAATTATTACTGTTTTACAATTACTAAACTCTAAAAATACCCGCGATAAATGAGGTCTTTAGAAGATCGGAAAATAGTAATATTGGGTATTTTCATCATAATTGGTGTAACTTATTTAATTAGGCTTTTTTACCTCCAAGTAATTGACGAAACCTATAAACTTTCGGCCAAAAATCAAGCACTTCGGTATGTTGTGCAATATGCTCCGAGAGGGTTAATTTATGATAGAAATAACCAGCTCTTAGTTTATAACGAAGCTGCATATGACATCATGGTAATTCCACGCCAAGTAAAAAATATTGATACTCTTGGGTTTTGCAATTTACTAGGAATTGAAAAGGCAGGTTTTGACCTAAAAATGGAAGAAGCAAAATCATTTTCAACTTACAAAGCTTCTGTTTTTGAAAAACAAATTCCATCCTCTCAATTTGCATCAATATCAGAAAAATTATATCAATACAGCGGTTTTTACATTCAAAAAAGAACACTCAGAAAATACCCTAAACCAATTGCTTCACATGTTTTAGGCTACGTAAGCGAGGTTTCTCCTACAAATATTACAAAAGACAAGTATTATCGAAAAGGAGATTATATTGGAATTTCAGGACTGGAAAAAGAATATGAAAAAGAGCTTAGAGGCAAAAGAGGCCGCAAGGTTTTGTTGGTTGATGTTCATAACCGGCAAAAAGGAAGTTACAAAAATGGAAATTATGATTCATTAGCAGTTGAAGGAGATAACTTGTATTGCACTATTGATAGAGACCTTCAAGAATATGGAGAACAATTAATGCGCAACAAAAGAGGAAGTATTGTAGCCATTGAGCCTGCAACAGGTCAAATTTTGGCATTGATTTCTTCACCAAGCTATGACCCCAATTTATTAGTAGGAAGAGACCGATCAGATAATTACAACAATCTTGTAGCTAACGACACCTTAAACCCACTATTCAACAGAGCAATAAATGCTCAGTACAGGCCAGGCTCAATTTTTAAATTGGTTGAATCTTTAATAGGTTTACAAACAGGAATAATTACTACCGATACTCGAATTAAATGTAATAGAGGAATAATCAATTGTCATGGATCACATTCAAATGATAATTTGGTGGAAGCCATTCAACACTCGTGCAACCCATATTTTTACCAAGTTTATAAAAAGATAATTCAGCAAGGCAAAAGCAATTCAATTTTTAAGGATAGTGAAATTGGGTTAAAGCAATGGCACGAAATGGTAACCAAATTTGGATTTGGTCAAAAACTAAAATCAGATATTCCTGGTATTGGCTCTGGTTTGGTGCCTGATGTAAATTTTTACAACAAATGGTATGGCGAAGGTAGGTGGGCTTTCTCTACAATTTACTCTAATAGTATTGGCGAGGGAGAGTTAGGTGTAGTTCCTATACAAATGGCAAACTTAGCAGCAACAATTGCTAACAAGGGGTATTATTACACCCCACATCTTATTAAATCTATAAGTGATTCAGGAAGAATTAGAGAAGAATTTGTTACCAAAAACCTAACTGGTATTGATTCAAAATATTTTGACCCTGTAATATCAGCTATGTCTGCGGTTGTAAACCAAGACGGAGGTACGGCAAGAAGAGCTAGGTTAGATAGCATTGAAGTATGCGGAAAAACAGGAACCGTACAAAACAAAGATCGCCCTGACCACTCTGTATTTATTTGTTTTGCTCCAAGAGAAAACCCGAAAATTGCAATTGCAGCCTATGTTGAGTATTCGGATTTTGGGGGATTATGGTCTGCCCCAATTTCTGCCTTGATGATTGAAAAATACCTTACAGGAGAAGTAACCAATAAAGCAAAGGAGCAGAGAATTTTAGATGCTTCATTTTTAACCATATATGAGGAAAAATAACACCATAAGAAAAAACATAGATTGGTTTACCATTTTGCTTTTTGGCATTTTGGTGTTTATGGGGTGGTTAAACATTTTTGCTGCAAATTACAATGAAGAAAATGCCTCTTTATTTGACTTTACCCAAAACTATGGAAAGCAAGCCATCTTTATTATTACCTCTCTACTTCTCATTTTTATTGTACTTGTTTTAGATGCCCAGATTTTTAGCTCTTTCGCTTACCCTATTTATATATCTGGATTAATTTTATTAATAGGTGTGCTCATTTTTGGGCACGAAATTAAAGGAGCAAAAAGCTGGTTTGTATTTGGAGGATTTAGTTTTCAGCCATCGGAGTTTGCCAAATTTGGTACTGCATTGGCACTAACAAAATACCTCAATGATTTGAGTAAAACTGCCCAACAATTTAAAGTAAGGTTTACTTCAATTTTAATTTTGTTACTTCCCGCCGGGCTTATTATGCTTCAACCAGACACAGGTTCTGTTTTGGTATACGTAGCATTTATTTTCGTGCTTTATCGTGAAGGTTTATCAGGTAACGTTTTGCTTTTAGGAATTTCAGCTGCCGTGTTTTTTATTCTTGCTCTGCTTGTTAAATCAACATCTATTGCTATTCCGTTTGGTCTATTATTAGAAGGAAAAATAGTTTTATTGCTCTCGGTTTTAACGATTTTAGGCGTAATTTACCTGCTGTTTAATAGTAAAAAAAGGAAATTACTATTCCCTCTTTTGGCAATTTTTGTTGTAATCTCAGTCTATGTTTTTAGCGTGGATTATGTTTTTGACAATGTACTCTCATCTCATCAACAAGATAGAATTAACGAATTATTAGGAATTACATTTGACCCAAAAGGAGCGGGATACAATGTTAATCAATCTAAAATTGCCATTGGTTCAGGTGGATTTTTAGGCAAAGGGTTTCTTGAAGGAACACAAACCAAATTTAATTTTGTACCAGAACAAAGCACAGACTTTATTTTTTGCACCGTTGGAGAGGAGTGGGGGTTTTTAGGGTCTTTTGTATTAATTACTCTATTTGTTACCCTGTTTTTTAGATTAATATTTCTTGCCGAAAGGCAGCGATCAAACTTTTCTAGAATTTACCTTTACTGTGTTTCATCGATATTGTTTTTTCACTTTGCCATAAACATAGGAATGACAATCGGACTTGCTCCTGTTATTGGTATTCCCCTCCCCTTCTTTAGTTATGGAGGTTCTTCTCTATGGAGTTTTACCCTGCTTTTATTTGTAGGGTTAAGATTAGATGCTGAGCGAAAACACGTTTTGAGGTAATTAAATATTATCTACCATCAACTTATAAGTTGGGTCTTCTAACACATTTACTTCAATAATTTTTTCAGCATTTTTTAAGAGGTTTCTGCAATCGGCACTTAAATGCTTAAGATGAATTGTTTTTCCATTGCGGTGATATCTCTCTGTTATTTTATTTAAGGCTTCAATGGCAGACATATCTACTACTCTGCTTTCAGCAAAATCAATAATTACTTCAGACGGATCATTTTCTACGTCAAACTTTTCATTAAATGCTGCAATAGAACCAAAGAATAATGGTCCATATATTTCATAGTGTTTTACACCATTTTTATCAATAGATTTTCTTGCTCTAATTCTTTTGGCGTTATCCCAAGCAAAAACCAAAGCCGCCACAACTACACCAATTAAAACGGCAAGTGCCAAATTATGCAAGAAAACAGTAATTAGGGTAACAATTACCATCACCAAAATATCTGATTTTGGCATTTTATTGAAAGTTTTCAAACTTGCCCACTCAAAAGTTCCAATCGAAACCATAATCATTAATCCTGTTAATGCAGCCATAGGAAGTTTCTCAATAATAGAGGCACCAAACATGATAAAAACCAATAGCATAAGAGATGCGAAAATCCCAGAAAGCCTAGCTCTTGCGCCTGATGATATATTAATTAAACTTTGGCCTATCATGGCACAACCACCCATGCCTGAAAAAAAACCAGACAAAATATTTGCTGTTCCTTGTGCAACTGCTTCTTTATTTCCTCTTCCTCTAGTTTGGGTAATTTCATCAATAATATTTAAGGTTAATAAGCTTTCAATTAAACCAACTCCCGCTACAATAGAGGCATATGGTAAAATCACCATAAATGTTTCTAAATTAATAGGTAAATCTGGAAAGTGAAAAGGAGGAAAGCCACCTTCGATTGAGGCCATGTCTCCCACTGTTTTGGTGTCGATATTAAAAAAGTAAGCCATCCCAAAAACCAATAAAATTGCAGTTAAGGAAGCCGGTATTGCTTTGCTAAGTTTTGGAAGTCCCCAAATTACCAACATGGTAAAAAGAACTAATCCTAAAAATATCAATAGTGGGTAACCAGAAAGCCAATCGCCTGAAGGGGCTTTAAACTGGTCTAATTGAGATAAAAATATAATGATGGCTAATCCATTCACAAAACCAAATATTACAGGATGCGGAACTAGCCTCATTAGTTTCCCTAATCTTAATAAACCTGCAGAAACTTGCATTAGTCCGGCCAAAATTACGGTAGCAAATACATACTCAACTCCATGAGATTGAACCAAAGTAACAAGTACAACCGCCACAGCTCCTGTTGCTCCTGATATCATACCTGGTCTACCACCTAAAATGGATGTAACTAAACCCATAACAAAGGCGGCATACAAACCTGTAAGTGGCGATAACCCTGCAATTAGAGCAAAGGCAACAGCCTCAGGCACTAAAGCAAGCGCCACTGTTAAACCTGACAATATTTCGTTTTTATAATTTACCTTTTGAGATAAATCAAAAAGGTTAAAATACTTCTTCATAATAAATGTAATGTGGTAAAAAAAAGACCGCCACATCGAAAATCCGATATGGCGGTCTTAATATTTTTTAAATGGTAAACTTCTTAATAGAATTTACCTCTGTTATCAACGATGTTGGCGTTTTCCTTCAAAGAGTTAAAAGTTTCGAAATCAACTCTTGATTGCAAACCTCTGTTTAAATCTGATGTTACAACTTCAGCAACAGCTTCTTGCATTTGGTTTAAGCTATTTAGTTGAATAATATAAACACCTCTTTTACCTTCTATTGGCTCAGAAATATGGTTAGGCTGTAAGGTTATTAATGTTCCTAAAATTGCTCCCTCAGGACCAATACCTGGAATTGTATAATCACTAAATGAAACATTATCTGCCAATTGAACAGATTCACCTAAGGTTGAAGCTATGCTGTTTAAATCAGTTTTACCTGTAACTTGAGATTTAATAAATTCAGCTTTCTTTTCATTTAAAACCTCAACTCTAATTAAATCTTCAATTTCATCTAAAGGTAAAATACCTTTTTCTCTAATATTGGTTAAACTAGCTACAACAAATTTATCTTCCATTTCAAATGGCTCAGAAACATCACCTTTTGAAGCCTCATAAGCCCATCTAATTAATGGTCTTGGTGTTTCTAAATTACCCAATGCCTTATCGTTTTCTCTAATATAACCAGCGGTTTGAATTCCGTATTCAGCACCTGCTGTTTTAAAGGCTTCATAGTTATTGTTGTTTATTGAAAAAGAACTCGCTGTATTAAATACATTATCATAAGTATTTTTACTTGGTCTAATTTCTCTATCGATAATAGCAGCCAATACTTTTCTTGTCTCTTTTGTTTTTTCTTGAATTTCGATAATATGGTAGCCAAATTGTGTTTTTACAATTGGCATATCTCCAACTTTACCATTAAAACAAGCATCGTTAAATGGCTTTACCATTCTACCTTCTGTAAACCAATCTAAATCGCCACCTTTTTCAGCAGATGGTTTATCAGCAGATTCGGTTGCTGCAACCAAAGCAAAATCAACACCACCATTAATGGCTTTTTTAATACTATCTGCTTTGGCTTTCAACTTTGTAGAATCAGCAGGATTTTGCATTTGAATTAAAATATGACGAGCTTTTACTGAATCAGACGTTACTTTCTCGCCAATAACTTTTATCAATTTAAATGAGCCGGCATCTGCAATTGGTCCGTAAACCGTGTCTTGAGGACCATTAAACGCAACCGAATCAATCTCTAATGGAAGTTGACCACTTTTGTAAAACCTAACATTAAAAGGTGTGTCAGAATAATCGTTTACAAATAAAGTATCATCTTCTGATGCTTGAAATTTTGAAGATAAATCAGATAGTTCTTCTTTCAAAGAATTAACATCATTTTGAGAAGGAGTAACAGCAAATACAATGTATTCTATTCCTCTTGAAGTTTCTTTTTGGGTGAATCTTTCTTCTTCTTTATGGTTGTTGTAAAACTTCTTTAAATCCGCATCTTTAACCTCTACTTGGTCATCTGCAATAGAAGTGTAATTTTTTACAACATAATTGAAAGAAACTTTTTGGTTTCTTGAATTCAATTCATCATTAATTTCTAATACAGAAGGGTTTAATCCTTTCTTAATTAAATTATAATATTTGTTAGATAACCTATCTAATTTAATTGCTCTTTCAACAGGTAACCAAGTTTCTGCTTGGTCGCTTTCTAATACTTGTCTAACATAATTTATTACATTTTGTGAACTTAAACCACCGGTTCTTGGGTCTCTAAATTGCTCATAAATTTGACCAGTTTGTGGGTTTGTAAAATACTGAGACATAATAGAATTAGGCCCTGTATTTTTTATTGAATTGTAAAGTTCTTCAGGCGAAACTGATAAACCAAGTTCTTCGTACTCTTGGAACATGATTTTTTCTTGCAACAAAACATTCCAAACTCTTTGTCTTACTTGTTCTCTTGCAGTTTCATCAAAATTCTCTCCTCCAATTTCTTTTTGAACTTTCGCTTCAAACTCTTGAAAAGAAATTTTCTTTCCTCTAATTTCAGCCACATTGGTTTCTTGTTGCTGAAACAATCCTGCACCAGTACCTAGCAAATCGCTCAATACAAATAAGCCCATTGCTACGCCTATTACTGCAATTAATAATCCTGATTGGTTTCTAATTTTTGAAATAACAGCCATTTTGCCGATTTTTTATTAAGCCTGCGAATATACAATCATAATTGATAAATAAAAAATATTACACCTCCGTTAAATAGCTGATAAATAACAAGTTGCGATTTTTTATTGTATTTAGATTTTGGTAACCTTCACAATTTCGATTTTGTGGGTAGAAACCTCTGTAATAAAAAACGAAAATTCGGCAGTTTCTATGGTATTTCCCTTTTCAGGAATGCTTTCGTGTAAATAAATAATATAACCTGCTAATGTTTCGTATTCATCAGATTCAGGTAAATTGAGTTTGTATTGTTCATTGATGTAATC